>CAMHQP010000023.1 GCA_946187555.1 uncultured Bacteroidales bacterium | reverse complement strand
CATCGCCGGTATAGGGTTTGGCGTTGCGGTCGCGACGAAGGACGAGGCCTTCGTGTGTAAATTCATTGATATACATAATGCATCGCCTAACGGAGGGATGTTTGTTCCGAAAGGCGGTGCAAAGGTACTGCTAAAGTGAGCGTTGAATCCTTACTATTTTGGTAAGGGTTTCTCCATGGTATGGATAATTTTCCATAGCGCCGGTTCATCGTACTGACTTCCGAAGCGTTCTCGAAAGTCCTTATTTCTCAGTATTCGGGGGATATATCCGTAACGGCGTTCCGGCTCGTGTTCTATGATAAACGAATAGATGCTGTAGTACCGGTCTAACGTGGATAGTCTGGCGGCTAAAGGAAGGACAGCCTGTTCCCAAACGCCCAGATGTTTAAGAAGCGTGATAGCATCAAATGCATTATTCATGGTCTTTGCGATACAGAAAATGAACGCAAAGGTACTGCTAAAGTGTTAGATGGCAAAGGAGAGAAATAGGCACAAAAAAAATGCAGCCATCGATTGATGGCTGCAAAATGTAAAAAATATTTATTTTTTATTTAGTGAGTGCTTGATACATCTCGAAAAGTTTAGCCACACATTCCGATTCGGAAGTCTTACCGGGAGTGAAACCGTAGGCCTGCATGACAGCGCGGTCGTTGTCTTGATGGGCGCGTCGGAGTTCCGGCGGCATGGTCACTTCATCATAGAGATCAGCGAGAGAACAATCGGGATATTTGGCTCGGGCATCGAGGATAGCTTGTACCGTTTGCTCGATTTTTACCTTCTGTTCATCGGTCGGTGTCGGCCACGGAAAGTTGTTATAGACGATGTCTTTGGAGTAACGATAACGCATTTCGAGACGACCGCAGACCACACGCATCCACGCCATATGGACGTTGGAGGTAAGGACTCCGAAATGGTAGAGCGAAGCGTTGGGAATGAACTGCATAGCATCATTAACCAATAAATCCGGTGTTAAGAATCCTATTGGCACATAACGCCTGTGTTCAGAACTAACGCGAGGAACAACAATGTAATCGCTTTTAGAATAGCGGACTTCTTGAAATAGCCATGATGTGTTAGCACTTTCTCTTGTCGCTGCTTTAGTGCTGCTCAGCCGGAACTCGCGCACTTTATTCACGCGCTCTATCAGAAAAGGACTATTTCGTAGTTCTTGTGGTGTGATGTCAACCAACCACAAACAATAACGCTTTTTGTTATTGATATATTCCTCCGAGCCGTAGATGGGCTTAATCCATTTGAGTAATGTCGGCTCTTTTTGAATAACCTCATTATATTCGTCTTCCTTCAGAAATAGAAATCCGCCATCGGTGGGCTTACTGCCGTAAATCATCTCCGGCACATCGCAAATTGGTTTAGAACGACTATTTACCCATGTATCCTGCGCATCTATCAGGTAAGCATTGATATTCTTTGCGGGGATGGATTGGAGGTCGGAGATGTAGATTCTCTTCGGTCTGACGCCCGAAGCACTTGACAAAGATGAGAAGCCAATAATGACGCAGTGCACATGGGCTTTGATATCTGCTTCGGAATCCCAACGGAAAGTACGATAGGCAAAGTCAATATGGATATTGAAACGCTCAAAGAGCGGTTGCCAAATAGCAGCTACTTGTTCGCCTTGGGTGATGGAGTTTGTGGAAACGAGTGCGGCTCTTATTTCGGGATTAGCCTGCATGAGTTGCGCCGCTTTCATATACCATCCCGCCACGTAGTCAATCTTTCCTGCTGTTTTGTATGGCTTACCCTTCTCATCCACATAGATAGAAAGCATATCATCCTTTTGGTCTTTAGACTGGAGACTATATCCCACGAATGGCGGATTACCCATGATATAATCGAGTTTCTCCGGAGCGATGACGTCTGACCAATCGAGGCGTAACGCGTTGCCTTCGTGAATATTGTGGTAGGCTTTAAGGGGGAGCGGTTCTATATTAAACTGCACGAGGCGAGCGGTTTCTTGGAGCATCTGTTGTTCAGCGATCCAAAGGGCTGTCGTGGCGACAGAAACCGCGAAGTCGTTGATCTCAATGCCGTAGAACTGATGGATATCGACCTTGATAGGATTAGCGAACTCTCCGATGACCGCTTGACCTTTGTTGCGCAAAGCAATGACCTTATTCTCCAGCCGACGAAGGGAGACATAACTTTCCGTGAGGAAGTTTCCACTACCGCAGGCAGGATCGAAGAAAGTGAGGGATGCGAGTTTGTCTTGGAACGCATCAAGTTTTTGGCGTTGCTGCTTCTCTTGCGGGATAGCCTTAATGGCTTCAAACTCATCTTTAAGGGCATCCAAGAAAAGCGGGTCAATAACCTTGTGGATATTCTCGATAGAGGTGTAGTGCATACCGCCCGAACGACGTGTCTCGGGATTGAGCGTTGATTCGAAAACCGCGCCGAAGATAGTCGGTGAGATGTCCACCCAATCGAAATCATCTGAAGCTTTTGCAAGGAGCAGTTCTTTGAGTTCATCGGTGAACTGCGGAATGATGAGACGCGTATCGTTGCTGAACAGGCCGCCGTTGACATACGGGAAAGCCTTGAGCGCCTCGTCCATATAGGGATCGCGCTCATTGATAGGTGTGTCAAGAACCGTGAAGAGGTCTAATAACGCACGGCGTATGTCCTTTGCCGGATATTGCGCGAGGTAGTCATGGAATGCTGTTTTCTTACCGAACAGATGCGCGTCCTCGGCATAGAGACAGAACACGAGGCGCACGCAAAGAATATTGAGCGAACGGAGTGTTTCGGGAGCGTCAGGTTCGATGTATTGCTTGAGGAGACCGTCGTATATCTGCGCGACGAGTTGTCCGGCTTCCACGGAGATCTTCATCTCCTGCTTGATGTGGTCATTGCCTTGGTCGACAAGGAACTGCAGGCGGTCGTACTCCTTCTCCAGATTAGCGAGGAGAATCTTCTGCGGCTCGTCATTCGGGTGCTCCAGATCATACACCCAGAACTCCGCGAAGTTGCAGGTCACGATCCACCGCGGACGCTGGCTGTTAGGCAGCGTATCGGCGTAGCGTTTGGCTTGTTGGAAAGGATTGAGGACGCTACCATCGGACTGCTTGATACCTTCACCAAGGTTCTTACCGAGCGACTTCTGCTCGATCATTACTTTGGTCGAGGGAATACGCGCGTCTACAAACGAGGTGTGGTCGAGTTGCACCTGTTGCTCGAAAACGATGAACTGCTCCGGGTGCTCAATGCCGAAGATTTGGTTAAGAAGAGTCGTCCAGAAGATCTGGCTTTCGCCTTTCTCGTAACCTTTGCCTGTCCAATGCGCCACAAACGCAGCGGCAGCCTTGGATTGCTGTATAGGTGTCATGGTAGCGTTTGTTTATGTTCGCTACCTCTCTATTATTGACATTCCACAACAAAAATACGGGCAATTACTTGCTCGCATTGAGGCTGTGGAAGATGCCCAGAGAAGACGCAAGTAACGCCCGTAAGATACGGGCATTCACTATTGTTGCCTTCTCTATTGTTGAAACTTCCACATTCCAATGCATAGACAAATAGCAAACGCTAATTAATATTCAATATGTCACCCTATTTAACGTCTTGGGCAGCTGACGGCTGATAGGTTATCAGACCTTTGCGGGTGCAAAGGTACAGCTTTTTTCTCACATATGCAAAAAAAAAAGAGAAAAAAACGCAGCGGGGCGCGGCACCGGAGGTACCCCCTAACAACAAAACTAGAAAGAATGGACGAAAAGGTCAGACACTTTCGGAAGTGATAGCGACGATGTAGTTCTTTTTGCCACGAGAGCGCTGAGGTTTAGGCGGGAGGATAATTGGTTCGCGATAGGAGTCGTGCTCCATGCCCCAGCAGATAGTCCGTTTTGGAAGGACGGTGAGGCTACGAAACAACCAAAGCTCATCATTGTTGATGAAGATGTAATTGTTGATACCGGTTAGATAGCGGTTGTCTCCCTCCTTGTACGGCTCAAAGGCAAGCCAATTGGGTCCTTCTGCATCGCACCTCTGCTCACGGTAATGACCGAGATACTTTGCTCCGTCCCATTCACCATCGCTATGCTTGCGGGCGAACTGATCTGCTATGAGTTGGTAGCGCTTGTCATATCGAAGCGCGTCGGGTTGCGGAGCACGTCTAAAAGGCGGGAGGTTGAGCCGGTCTTCAGAGGGCATAAAACGCCAGTATCCATAGTGAGGAATGTACTCGCCAAAGGCGACCGGATATTCGCCTCGTTGCGCACGCTCCACAAGTTGTGCGAACCAACGCATATAGGTTTTGTCCGGGAGTTTCCCTTGTTCAAGAAGAACGCGATCAGTATTGAGCAGCAGGTCTGCGGCGGTCGAGTAGTCAACCTCGCATTTAGGGCAGACAGCAGCGCCGTGCGGGCACTCAAACGGCGGGCATTCACCATACCGTTCCCATTCGGCATCGTCCATGAGGCACTTGGGGTAGATATTCCATCGCCAAGCCATGCCGTTAGGAGACATACCACAATGCAAGCGAAGCTGTTCGTAGCCCCGTTGGTGCAATTCGTGCAATATCATTACGACATCGCAGGCTCCCCAGTTTTCGTTCAACGCTTGCATTGCTCTTTGCTCATTTAATTTGCATGCAAAATTACAACAAATTTTTCATATGTGCAAGAGGGATGGTCTTTTTGCACAAAAAAAGCAACCCCGAAGGATTGCTGTCACCCTATTTAACGTCTTGGGCAGCTGACGTATATTTTCATGGTCGCAAATTGCGACCTTGAAACTTGATATCGCAATTTGCGATGTCAAATCTTACTCAATAATTCATCAGTAGTCTGCTCCATACGGTTAAAGGCAAACCATTTCTTGCCGAGATCTTTGAGAGAAGCGCCAATGTGATAAACCGTCTCGTCAATGCATAAAAATCGATCGTGTGAACGGTCAAACTGCTCGACCTCAATAGGTGCGTACTGGGCATTGTGTTTATCGAAGTCAAGGGACAGCTGACGCGATATATTTTTAGTATAGACCTTTGCGGACACACCTTTGTTGCGCTTATCTAACATCTTCAGCACGCTATCATCTACGTAATTGTCTATGAGGATAATGCGCGATTTGGCTTCGCGGATACGATCGTTGACAAAGGTGTAGGCATCGAAAATCTGACCATCATAGAAGATGCCTTCTGTCGGCTTTACACTACCTTCATCCAAACGACGGAAGATCTCCTCTACTTTCTGGTCGGTTGATTCTTGATGAGCAGCTAAACTCAGTTGTGTATGCTCTATTACCTCCAGCCGTTGGAACACCTGCGCATTCGTTGCAATGAAGTGACGCATGGCTGTGAACGCGCGCATGATTTGGATATTGATATTGATAGCTTGTTGGGAACGGAGGACACCACTTAACATGGCGATGCCGTTTTCGGTGAAGGCGTATGGTAAGTGCTTGATATTATGTCCCCTACCGTTCAAGATCGCAATTTGCGATGTTGAAGGGCTACCACTTGAGGTCGCAATTTGCGACTTCAAATCTTCAGAAGAACTAGATGTCCTCGCATTTTGCGATGAGATGCTGTCATCGTTCAACATCGCAAATTGCGATCTTGAAGACTCAGCCTCCTCTCGTGTAAGTTTAAACATAAAATCTTCCGGAAAACGCTCAATATTACGTTTTACCTGCTCGTTCAGACGGAAAGTCTCCACACCATACAACCGCGCCAAGTCACGATCAAGCATAACTTGTTTGCCACGAATAACGTGAATAAGGTTCTCAATGTTCTCTAACGGCATAAAAGATGCCGATTCTGCTATTACTATATTGTTCTTATTTGCCATATGCACCCAAATCGGGTGCAAAGGTACGAAAAAAAATTGAGTTACGCAAGAGAAAAGAAAAAAATCACACGGGGCGCCACCGGAGGTACCCACTAAACAACAAAAAGGAAAAAAAATCAAAATTCCTATTTGATCATGCCGTGCATATCGTACATCGTTCCGTCCGGTAGCACGATATACAAGACGCCGTCGATGAGCATCTTACGGTTCTGCAGCTGCGTATCAATTGGTTTGCAGTCCATCGGCTCGCAGATAGCGGTGATCGGCTGTGTCGGTTGGATACCACCTTTGTTAGCGCCGGTATAGAGATACTGGTTGCGATACGTGAGGTTAGGCGTCTGATTCCCGCTACCGTCATTCCAGATAATCATCCAAGTGTTATCTATCTCCGCGGCTTCAGTAGGTACGACGAACTTATAGGTGTTGTTGCCCAGCGAAACGGCTTTCTTTCCCGGCCATGCTCCGCATACTTCCACGGTGCTGCCGGTACCGGTATGCCATATATAGCAGTTGATGGCATTGCCGAAATCACTGGATTTAGTGAAGAAGACCGCCCGCTCGTCCGCATCCGTCAGACAGGGCTCTATCGGGTCTATCGGGTCTCCCCCACCCGGGTTAGACGGATCATCGGTCAGCTCCATCTGTGTGCCGTCCCATGTGGGGTTGGGGATATTCCTCGGTGTGGCGGTATAGATATATTTCCCGTCGTCGCCTATCTTACCAGGCGCCGGTGTCAGCGTCGTAGTCAGGACATAGACGCGCAGGTTGCCTTTGCCCGAACAAGAGGCGGACAGGGTACCGTTCGTCACGTTCTTGACATCGCCCGTCACACAATCGGTATAGGTGCCGTTGGGGATATTGGAGAAGGTAGCACCGCCGCTGATGCAGACCAGTGCATAGCTGTCGGTCGTCTCGTCTGTATAACGACGCTTGAACGCAAACGAACCTGAACAGCCTTCCACCGAATACTGGCCTTTACGCAGGGCAGGCACCGCCATACGAATCTTGCTCAAACGCTGGATATGTTGCGCCAGCGGATGGGAGAGAGAGGCGGCGAGATTGCCGGTAGCATTCGTATATTCCGCAAAATCCGTCGTTTGGATAGTTCCTTTGATGTAGCCGCCGAAATAAGCACGCCCGGACTCAATGAGCGCTATGTTCGTGCCCTCATCAATCCGTTTGCCTTTCTGGAACTCCACCTCCGAGCCGTAGTACAGACAGGGGATGCCACGGTGGGTGAACATGAGCGAGAGGTTCTCCGCCCAGGTGTCTTGGGGCTTGGAGAAGCGGTTAAACTGCACCTCGTCCGGCGCATAATCATGCGAATCCACATAGACCACGTTCCATGTGGCATCGTTATAGTATTTGTCGTTCGCCGGCTTGGCGATATTCCATGCCTGTGCAGCACTGGCGAAGTTCCAATGCACCGGGAAATCAATGACGTGCAGACCGGAGGCTTGGCTGTAATCCGGCGTGTGGTAGGTATTGCCGTTGAGCAGCGCGTTCTGCGAGGTAGGTTGACCGGACAAACCGCCAAAATCATCTTGAGCTTGCTGCCAGCAGGACTGCCAGTTAGTATGCGAGGTGCAGGTGGAACCCTCCATCTCCACGAGGTTATCCCACGAAGTGGAGTCATTATCCCAGGCATAGCTGCGTGACTCCGCCCAGGTGTAATAGAAAGGCGAGAGGTTGGCATGCTCTCGATAAAGAATAGAGCTGTATCGCGCACACACCTCCGCGAACATATAGAAGGGCGTACCACCGCGTTTGTTCTTCGCTGCCTCACCCGCTGCCGCAAAAGCAGGAATGAAGGCATTGTTGAACGTCAGACGAGGGATATGACCTCCTGTGTCGATGCGGAAACCGTCTACACCCATGTTGATGAAGGTGGTGTAACAGCGGATGAGGTAGTTATAGACGGCAGGATTCTCCGTGTTCAGATCCACACAATCGCCCGCTATCTGGGCAAACCAGCGGTTGGGCTCGTCCCAGTTGAAGTTCCCGTAGTGATGCCAGTAGTTATGCGTGTCGTAATTGACACCCGTGGTGTTCTTCATCTGACTCAATCGCGCCGAGTATTGCTGTGCGCCCGGCAGGGAAGCGTAGTTATCGGGTAACATACCGCCGTCGGTCTGCGTGAAGGGCACCAGACAGTCGTCGCTCGAACTCTGATCAGCCGTCCAATCGCGCTCAAACAGCTTACACAGATTGCCTTCGCCGAAATTACCCGTATGGTTGAGCACGATATCGAGGATAATCTTCATTCCACGGCTATGCGCCTCGTCGATCACTGTCTGAAAAGAGACGCCATCCGACTCATGCCGATGATCCACTTTCGAGAAATCCGATGCGTGGTAACCGTGGTAATCATAGCCCGACGCGTTCTCCACGATAGGCGTGATCCATATCGCCGTGAAACCCAGCGCCTTGATATAATCCATCTTCTCGATCAGTCCCTTGAAGTCACCGCGCCAAGCGGGATCCCCTGCGTTCTTGGATTGGTTATCCCAACACTGCGTGTTGTTCGACGGATCACCGTCATAGAAGCGCGTAGGCAACAGGAAATAAATCTGCTCATCGCGAAAATCCGTTCGTGACGGAAAGAACGTTGCTGCCGACAAGCATAGTGTGAGCAGCAGACTGATCGATAATAGAATGTGTCTTTTCATAGGTTAGTATCGGGTGTTTCAATTTTTCTACAATTTGGTGCAAAGGTACACAAAAAATCTGACATACACAAATATTCAGCCGAAAAACTTGCATATGTCAAAAATTTGTAGTACTTTTGCAGCCGCAAAAGTGAAAAAGAGAGAAATGCATTATTTATTTACATCAGAATCGGTGTCGGAAGGACACCCGGATAAGGTAGCGGATCAGATTTCGGACGCTATCTTGGATAATATGTTGGCACAGGATGCAGGTGCGCATGTGGCGTGCGAGACGCTGTGTACGACCGGTCAAGTAGTGATTGCAGGTGAGGTGAGTTGTAAGGGTTGGGTCGATCTGCAGTTGGTCGCCCGTAAGACGATTGCGGAGATCGGTTATACGAAGGCTGCGTATAAGTTCGAGGCAGAGAGTTGCGGTATCTTGGCTGCACTGCACGCGCAGAGTCAGGATATCAACCAGGGCGTGAGTCGTGCGGATGCCGAGGAACAAGGAGCCGGTGATCAGGGCATGATGTTCGGTTACGCGACGGACGAGACGGATAACTACATGCCGTTGACGCTGGATCTGGCGCACACCTTAGTCTATACGCTCGCGCGTATCCGTAAGGAAGGCAAGCAGATGTTATACTTGCGCCCGGACAGCAAGAGCCAGGTGACGATCGAGTATGACGAGCAGAACCGACCCGTTCGTATCGATACGATCGTGTTGTCGACACAACACGATGAGGTTACGGGTGATGGGTTACAGGTTACGGGAGAGATGATCAAAAAGGATATCATCGAGATATTGTTGCCGCGGGTGGCGACGCGAGATAGCCGATATGGTCATTTGCTGCATGCCTTCTTGGAGGACAAGAACGCGAAGTTGCTGGTTAACCCGACGGGTAAGTTCGTGATCGGTGGTCCTCACGGCGACACGGGTCTGACGGGACGCAAGATCATCGTGGACACGTATGGCGGTCGCGGTGCTCACGGCGGAGGAGCTTTTTCTGGTAAGGATCCGTCGAAAGTAGATCGTTCGGCAGCTTATGCGGCTCGCTGGATCGCGAAGCATCTGGTTGCAGCGGGTGTAGCGCATGAGGCGCTGGTACAGGTGAGCTATGCAATCGGTGTGGCTAAGCCGGTGTCGCTGTATGTGAACACGTATGGCACGGCGAGGATTGCGATGAGCGATGCAGAGATTGCCCAGAAAGTAGGTGAACTATTTGATCTGCGTCCGGCGGCTATCATCCGGGATCTGAAGTTGACACAGCCGATGTACGAAGAGACGGCTAAATACGGTCATGTAGGCCGGACGAACGAGGTAGTAACGAAGACGTTTATCGACGCGGATGGGAATACGTTCAGCCGCGAAGTTGAGTTATTTACATGGGAGAAATTAAATCGATTGACAGAAGTCAAAAACGCCTTTGGGCTGTAATCTCCATCGTGTTCACCGCCGTGGTGGTGGATCAGGTGATTAAGCTGCTGGTGGTGCGGAATATGGCGTTAGGCGAGAGCCATGAGGTGACCTCATGGTTCTGGATCTGCTACGTAGAGAACAACGGCATGGCGTTCGGCATCGAGTGGTTTAGCAAGTTAGCATTGACGCTGTTCCGTCTGTTGGCGGTGGGACTATTAGGTTGGTACGTAAGTACGCTGGTGAAGAAACCGGAGGTATCGGACGGCTATATCGCCTGCATCGCGTTCATCATCGCGGGTGCGTTAGGCAATATCATCGACTGCGTTTTCTACGGAAAGCTATTCGGTTACGCGGGTTGGTTCTTCGGCCGGGTGGTGGATATGTTCTATTTCCCGCTCATCCATAACAGTGCCGGAGAGGTGATCTTCTTCCGTCCGGTATTTAATTTTGCAGACAGTTGTATCACATGTGCAGTAGGCGTTATATTGCTGTTCTACTTACGTTACTTACGTTGACGCTGGTAGGTTGTCGTCCGAAGGGAATCCTGACCTCTCGGGAGATGCGGAGTCTGCTGATCGATCTGCATAAGACGGATGCGTTGCTGCAGACGAAATGTAACACGTGCAGCAACGAGACGAAAGCGATCTACTATGCGCAGGTGTTGGCGGATCATGGTGTGACGCAGACGCAGTTTGACTCGTGTCTGGCGTGGTACACAGCGCATCCGCAGCTGTTCGATAAAATCTACCCGAAAGTGATTGCTGAGTTGGATAAAGAACGCGAGGCGTTCTTGGCGCTGTATCCGGAGTATGCGGAGGTAGCGGTTACGGATGAAGGGTTACAGGTTACGGGAGACTCCCTGCCGGTGTTTACGCGGCGGGAGTTGGACAGCGTCATCTGGGTGGCACAGCACGGCTATGTCAACAGTTGGAACCCGCTTACGTTACCGCCGGATACGTCAGTGCATGATTTTATAGATGAGTTCTTTCCACAGCTCCGGATCTCGTGCGGAGGGGTTATTGATACCCTTGAGACGGGCGTCGGTGTCACGGAGGTAGCCCACGATTAAGAAGGTTTTTCCGGCAGGATATCGTCTTGCCGCCATCTCATAATCTTTTACAAAATACGGGTTGATCCCCAGTTCCTTCGCCACGACGGCGGGTGCTTTGACCGGCATGTAGTGATACATGAGGAGGTTGGAGAAGAAAGTGAATAGCGGCGCCATCTCGCGAATCATGGGGTGGTCTTTGGAGGAGGCGAAATACTGCGTGATGCGGTTGGCTTTGGCTATATCGCCGCGGATGAGTGCCGCCTGCAGTTCCATGATGTTATAGTCCTTGGATATACCGATGTTGCGCTCGACGAGTGCAGCATCGATGGTATTGACGCCTTCGGGTCTGCCGGCAATGAGTTTGTCGAGAGCACCCACGATGGCCGATAAGTCCGTTCCTATGTGGTCGGCTAAAAGCGGCGCTATCTTCGGGTCTATCTGCAGTTCCGGATGATCTTTCTTGAAATCCGCTATGTAAGCGTTGATCCATTTCTCTACTTCGTAGTCACGGAGTTTATCCGACTGGAGCCAGACGACTTGCGGGTGGTCTTGGACGGTTTTCCAGATGTTCTGCCGTTTATCGGGTTTGCCGTTGTAACAGAGCACGAGAACGTTCTGCTCCATGATAGCATGGAGGTAGGCTTCAAGTGCTTCCCATTTCTTGACGGCCTGTGCTTCGCGTACGATAACGACCTTACGTCCCCCCAGCATGGCGTACCCGCGTGCAGCGGAGATGACGGGTGCTATATCGGCTCCCGGCAGGTCACGACCGTAGAGTATCTGTTGGTCGAACTCACGCGCCATCTCATCGAGGGCGTTGTCGGCGATGAAGTCGTAGACGCGGTCGATGTAATAGGGTTCTTCTCCGCAGAGGACGTAGATGGGTGCGTATTTACCGGCCTTCAAGGAGGCGATTATGTCGTTAAATTTAGCGGTCATAAATATAGATCATGTATTTATATTGGGAGCGGTCGAGGGCTTGGTAGCCTTCGTCCAGCAGCATGTTTTCGAAACAACTGTGTTGGTCTTGGTACTCAGGTTTGGTCTTGAACTGAGGCGAGAAGGAGCAGAACACGATGGGGTGCTCAGCCACGATGATCTCGCGGTATTTGGCGGTATAGACGGAGTCGTATATGTTCGACCAGAACTCATTGAAGCGTGCTGCTTCGCAGCCGGTGACGGCGCGGAGGAGATGGTTTTCCTGTCCAACGGACAGGATTGGAGATTGGAGATTGGAGATTGGAGATTGGAGACTATCGTAGTCGGTTTTATACTGGAGCAGACGGAGTTGTTCGGCTTGGCGGATGGCGATGCCGGTATAGGGCGCGACGGATGCAACGGTCTGGGTGCGCGTGAGGTTGTTATTACCGATGCTGTTGGTGGTCATGCGATAGACGACGATGGTGCTGAAGATGGCGAGTACGATAAAGAGATACCGGCGCATGGAGGCTTCGTAGGAGATCGCTGCAACAGGGAGCAAACATAGTACCGCAGGGAACAATTTGAGCCAGGCGGTGTCAGTTCCTAATGTCGCAACTATCAGGATAGCTGCGCCAATTAGGATTAGGGATTCTCGATTAGCGATTAGGGATTTGAGATTGCCAAGGGCAATGACAAGGATGGTGGCGGAGAGGATATACGTCATATCCATGTTGTACCACTGATGGGGTTTGGTCGTATAGATAGCGACGAGCAGGAGCAAGGCTCCTACTATAAATGATGGAATGATGGAATGATGGAATGATTTACCAATAGCCAAGACACCGACGGCCATGAAGGCGTAGAGGATCAGTTTGCCGGCGTTGATCCATAGTTTGGTGAGCATGGGAAGGAAGTCATGGCTCGTCATGGCGGCATCCATCGGTGAGGGGGTCACAAAGAGGTAACCCAACAAATAGACGATACCGGCAGTCGTGGCTGCGACAGGGATGTTCCAAAGGGAGCGCTTGCGCCATAAGGGAATTAGCACCAATAATGCTAAAATGTTCGGGAATCTTGCAGCAACGGCGAGGCCGAGGAGGATAGCCGCTACGATTTCCGATTTTCGATTATCGATTTTCGATTTGGCTGTACAAACCCAGATAGCCGATAAGAGTAATACGGAGAGGGTGCCGGGACTGAATTCCTGGAAGGCACCGTAGCCCATGAAGAAAAAGGCGAGTGCGAGCCAACGGAGGTTAGTGCGTCGTTGCTCTTTGTTGAGTAAAGTACAGTAGGGCAAAACGATCGCTGTGACCGTACAGAGCCAACCGAAGAGGCGTAATGGCAACAGTTGTGCACCGAAGAGCCGCACGATAGTGCCACCCGTGAGGAGTGTTCCGACAGCCATCCAACCGCCCTCGAGTGACTGGTATTTATAGAGCCAGTAGAGCGGGTCTTGGTGGTTTCCAAAACCAGCCAACACAAACCAGAGGGTGTACGCCAATGCGGCAACCAAGAGGCTTAGTGATAATATGCGTGAATGAGGTCGCAAATCAAATGTACTTGTTCGATAGTCAGATCATAGAAGAGCGGCAACCGCACGAGACAATCGGCATAACGGTCGCAGTTAGGCAACTCACGGCCGTCGTGGCGTGACTTATAGTACTCGCTCGAATGCAGGCTCAAGTAATGGAAGACGGCACCTACCCCGTTGTCCTTGAGGTACTTAATGAAGGCTGTGCGCTCTTCGAGGGACGGCAGCACGAGGTAGAACATATGCGCATTGTTGGTGGCATAGTCGGGGATATCGGGGAGCGAGAAGTAGCCCTTCTCGGATAGCGGTTTAAGACGTTTGAGATAGGTCTCCCAGAGTTTCTTACGCTTGGCTTGGATGGTGTCGAGGTTCTCGAGTTGTGCCCAGAGGAAAGCCGCATTCACTTCGGATGGCAGGAAAGAGGAGCCGAGATCGACCCAACCATATTTATTCACTTCGCCGCGGAAGAACTCGGCGCGGTTGGTGCCCTTCTCCCAAATGATCTCTGCGCGGCGCACGAAACGCTCGTCGTTGACCACGAGCATTCCTCCTTCGCCTCCGGCGGTGATGTTCTTTGTCTCATGGAAGGAGAAAGCGGCCAGGTGACCTATACTGCCTAGCGGCATTGGATATTGGATATTGGAGATTGGAGATTTGTAGTAGCTATCGATGGCTTGGGCGGCATCTTCGACAACGAGCAGGTTATGCTTCTTAGCGACAGCCATGATGGCATCCATGTCACAGGCGATACCGGCGTAATGAACGGGCACGATGACGCGTGTGCGCGGGGTGATGAGT
This sequence comes from uncultured Bacteroidales bacterium, assembly GCA_946187555.1. GTDB lineage: Bacteria > Bacteroidota > Bacteroidia > Bacteroidales > Paludibacteraceae > Colicola. The sequence continues at coordinate 7,384 of CAMHQP010000023.1, read as the reverse complement.
GCTTCGAGTGTCTCGGCATCGATATTGGGATTGCGTTGCATGGAGTCGGCAAAAACGACCTTTGCTCCTTCGCGCAGGAAAGCGAGTGCGGTGGAGACAAAGGTATAAGAAGGCACGATGACCTCGTCCCCCGGTTGGAGGTTACAGAGCATGGCGCACATCTCGAGTGCATCTGTACCGGACGAGGTGAGCAGGGTTTTACGAAAACCGTAGCGCTGTTCGAACCAAGCCTGACAACGCTTGGTGAAGGTTCCGTTGCCGGATAGTTTGCAGGTATAAACGGCTTCGTACATGTAATGGGCTTCCTTGCCCGTCAGATGAGGTTGATTAAAGTTTATCATAGAAAAAATACTATTACTCCGATGATTATTAGGCCGATGGCGAGTGCTTTGCGGCGGGTGATGGTTTCCCTGAAGCAGAGCCAACTGAGGGCAGGCACAAAGAGGTAGGCCATGCTCTCGATGATGGACAGTTCTTTGAGTTGGAGCCCCTGATGCATGCACCAGATGTTCGCAATCATAGCAGCAAACATAATGGTATAACCGCTGATGACCCATGGGTTGACGTATTGCCGCCACCAAGGCGTGTAGGCCTGGCGTGCCCCTTGCTTGAGCAGCATCTGTGCGCAGGCAGATACGAAGACAACTACTATGGCGATCAGGGCGTATCTCATGCTTTAGCCAAGAGGGTTATACCGGCAATGATGATGACCGAGCCGATGATGTTGGGTATCGTGATGGCTTCGCCGAAAAGGAGCGCGGCGAAGAGCATAGTGAAGATGAGGGTCGTTCCCTTGAAGAGATAGGCGGTGCTTAGTTCGATGCGCTTGAGCACCTGTTGCCAGAGGATGGCATAGAGGGCGATGACGCCTACGGCGGCGATGAACCACAACAGGTATAGCGGCGAGAGGAATGCCTCCCGCGCCGCCATCTTCGTGCAGATGCCGGTACAAGCGTACAGCAGGTTGATACCTATCAGCGCGCTAACCGTAAGAACTTGGCGGGATTGCCTACCCATATCTCTCGATCTCCTATGTTTTTAGTTAGTACAGCTCCCATGCCGAGGGTGGCATAGTCACCAATGGTGAGGTTTTCTCGGATCGTGGCGTTAAAACCGATATGTACGCCGCGCCCTATCTTGAGGTAACTGCCGACGCAGGCCTGTGCGGCTATATGACAGAACTCCCCTACCTCGTTGTCATGTCCCATCGTGGCACCCACCATCATGATCGATCCTTTGCCGAGTTTGGTGCCGGGTGACATGGCTACCTGGGGCATGATGATGGTACCGGCTCCTAACTGGACAGACGGGGCTACGTACGCCATCGGGTGGACGAACGAGGCCAGTCGGTCATCGGGGATATGCAGATCTTCGAACATGGCGATGCGTTCCTGATTGCCGTCGATCCGGAGGATGGCGTTGATGAACCAGTATCCTTCGTCCAGCAGACGCTTGGCATCTTCGACTCGGCCTATGACGGGATAGCGGTCGATGAATTCGCCCACGGGTGTACGGTCATTGAGGAGCCCTGCCACCTCGAGATCGGTGGCACCCAAGCGTGCAGCATGCTCGATGGCTGCTGCAATGACGACAGCGTTGCCTTGACCACCTAATATCGCTACTTTACGACTCATAACACTTGCTCGATGATGAAGTTAGGACGTTGTTTGGTTTCGAGGAAGATGCGGCCGATGTACTCACCCAAGATGCCGAGGAAGGCGAAGTTGAGTCCAAAGAGGAAGAGCATCAGCACCATCATGGATGTCCAACCGGTGAGGACGTTGCCCATGAGTTTGTATATGATGAGTGCGACGGCGGCGATCATACTGCCGATGCATAGGAACGCCCCCATGTAGGTCACCATGCGGATGGGGAACATTGAGAAGGAGAAGATGCGGGCGAAAGTGAGGGCGAGCATCTTAGAGAGGTTATAACCGCTCTTGCCGGCGAATCGTGCATCGCGTTTGAGCGGCACTGCCACGTACTTACTGCCGATGAAATAGAGCAGACTGACGGCTGTAGCGGTCTTCTCCGGAAAACGACGCAGCTCCTCGACCACGCTCTTTTTCATCACGCGGAAGATACCAAGTCGCGGCATGGTGTGGATATCGGTGATGGAGTTGGACACGCGTTGGAAGAGTCGCGAGACGGCTATCTTCATGCGGCTGTCTTTGCGTTCTTCCCACTGCGCGATCGCCATCGTGGCTTCCGGTTCAGCGAGCAGGGCATCGACTAGCACGGGTATGTCTTCGGGACGATCCTGCAGGTCAGAGTCCATGAGGACGATCAGGTCTTTGGTGGTAAGCGATAGTCCGGCAGCGATCGCGTTCTGCTGGCCGAAATTACGGCTCAGGCGTGCGATACGCAGCTGCTTGTAGTGCGCCCTTGCTTCGTTCATCACCTCCCACGAGTGGTCGCGACTGCCGTCATCGACGAGGATGATCTCGTACTCCTTGGCGATGTCCTCGAGCACGGCCGTTAAGCGACGTAATAACTCCACTATGACCTCTTGGTCGTTATAGATCGGTACTACGACCGATAGACTGTTTGTATATCTCATCGTTTTGATAAATTACATATCCTGTTCTGTCGGCACTGCAGGTCAGCTCATGCGGGGCATCAAAGACGACACTGCTGCGTGCGAGTGCTTGGGTCTTGACCTCTATAGGTTGTCCTAACGCCACCTCGATGACGCCCTTGAGAAAGTCGTACCCGGTGCTCAGTTGCACAAGATCGGAACCGATAAAGTCGCCGCCCATCCGTCCGGCTATCTCCATGACGACTACCCTGCCCTCTTTGGTTATCTTGTACTCCGAGTGGCTGGCACCGTTCGTCAGGCCGAGGGCATCGAGTGCGCGGCGGGTGATGGCGAAGATGCGCGTTTGCATGTCGGCAGGCAAGGTCGAGGGCTGATGGTGCGCCAATTCCACAAAATGCGGTGCACCGGTGGTGGTCTTATCCGTTATCTGCAGCGCATGATGGACGCCGTTCTGCGATATCATCTCCACACTTATCTCCCGTCCTTCGATAAACTCCTCCACGATCGCCTCGCCATGCAGGGAGAGGGCTTTGGCTTGGGTGATAGCCGCCTCGAGGTCTTCGGGACGCTCTACTTTCTGCACACCCAGACTACCGCTTCGATCGGTGGGTTTGACGATCAACGGATATTGGAGATTAGGGATTAGCGATTCTCGATTAGCGGCTTGGGGGCAATCGACACCGGCGGCGGTGAGGATACGATGCATGAGTTGTTTATCATGCGCCTGCACAGCCGCTTCGTAGGGGTTGCCGGGCAGTCCCATCTGTTCGGCCACGTATGCCACGGTCGGTGCCGCTACATCGCTGGCTATCGTGCAGATGCCATCGATATGCTCTTCGCGGCAGAGACGCAGGATCTCGTCTTTCTCCGTGATGGACACGGGATAAAAGACATCGCATACGTCCTTGCAAACCGCGCCTTGAGGCCATGAGAAACAGATTGTTCTCAGCCCCATCTGCTTGGCGCGCTCCACTACCGGAAGCTGCAAGTAACTGGCTCCTATGATTGCTAATGTCTGGGACATTTCGATTAGGGATTAGTGATTAGCGATTAGGGATTTTTGATTTTGAGTTGGACGATGGCATAGCGGCCGTTGCGGACTTTCCATACGATCTCGGTCGGGACGCCGTAGTGTTTGTCTATCTGTTCGCAAACGCGCTGCAGGGCAGTATGTTCGCGGGTGTAGTTGAGGTCGGTGAAGATGTACATATCCTCGCGCAGGAGGGCGCGGTAACTGTGTCCGACGGGTTTATTGAACGGGCACCAGGTGAGCCATCCGAGCGTATATTTGCGGCTTTCGTACGGCCATACGTGCCAAGGGTTGGTAGCCTCCATGAACATCGATGTTCCGATGGTGGTGACGTACGCGTCTTGGGGCACATACTCGAGCAGGGTCTGCTGCATATGGCTCCACATGTAACGGTTGTATTCGGCGGTTGTACACTCTTCGTAGGTCTGGTAACCATACCAAGCGCTAAGACCGATCAGGGCGATGCCGATCCCCCAGCGCCGTTTGAGTCCGGTGGTGTTCGGCAAGAGCATGAAGTCGGTGACGATCATGGGTGCGAGCATGCAGAGGAAGACGCGGTTCTTGAGGAATCCGTCCAGACTCACATGCACGATGAGGATCATCATGAAGAGCGTATAGAGCACGAGGAAGATGCGTTTGTCTCGGTTCCCGGTGGTGAGGATCATGAGCACCAGAAGGGCAAAGAGGATGACGATCTCCACGGCGTATTTATCGAGTCGGTGGAGGTTGCGCATCTGTTGTTTGACCGGTACAGCGCCCACGACGGCACTGAGTTGACGGATAGCCGGCAGGTCGATCTGCTCGGCATCGGGTATGAACCGCAGCAAGAGTTGGTAATCCATCGGATCGATACCTTCGGGCAGTTGTGCGGTGGTCATGCGATAGGCGTTGGGGTTATCGTTGAGTTGTGCCCTGAGTTGGTTGTACTCGCGGAAATATTTCCACTCGGGATCGCGGTCATACACGGCTTTGTTGGCTATACGGCAGCCCACGACTGCGGTGAGCATCACAACGACCGCGATGTACTTGCGCCAGTTCAGACGATAGGTATAGACGATGATGGGAGCCATAAGGAGTCCGACGAGACCGGCTGCCATGAAACGTATCAGTGCAGCGATGATGACGAGTAGGACTCCACTCCAACGGGCTCTTTTGCGTTCGCGCAGCAGGAGCATACAACCTGTCAGGCAGGTGAGACCGGCGGTGGTGGTGAACTGGAGCGCGATGATGATACGTGCCCAGAGGACATAGAGGACGATGAGCCATAGGATACGTTCCCAGCGCGCACGGTTGGGCGTAGTGAGGATGCAGTAACTGATGACTGACATCGAGAGGATATGCAGGATGGCAAACGAGAGCGTGTACCATTCGATGGCTTTGGTGAGGCTGTATAAGGCCGCGAGCACCGCCCCGTAGATGACGTTGATATAGACCAGATGGTAGTCCGGTGCACCGCTATAGGTACCGTTGGCGATCATCGCCATCATGACGTCGTCGTTCTCCTCAAATCCCAGAGGCAACGCCCACGCCATCACCGCGAAGAACACGATGTTGAACAGCAGTACTATGTATTTAAGATGCCTCATTCCCATTTTCTGTCCTTTGCGAATAGTCGGCTTGCGCCGTGCAAGATGGTCGTCGCCACCAGATGCCGTCCATAGGAAGGACTGTACTGACCGATGCGACGGGCGTTGGCCATGCGCTGACGCATGGTGTGAAACTTACGTGCAAAACGTCCTTTGGGTGGGTTTTGCGTATGTTCGGGTTCTATCAGACGTCCCTCTAAGAGGTCGTTCAACAGGTGCTCGGCTCTAAGGGCTAAGTGCGCATCGTTCGTATAGAACAATGCTTCGTTCTGCGGCAGGCCGAGATGCTGCACGAGGATGAACATGTATAGTTGCCATACGTCCAGCAGGTGGAGAGACGTAAGGTATCGCTTGAGTCGCTTTGCGTCTATCTGCGTTGCGTAGTGATGAAGGAGCAGCGTCAAGTCGCATAACTGACGCAGGTTCGCCCCGCGCGTCATCATATGTTCCCACGAATGGAGCATGATAAGCAGCGCGTTGAAAGTGGGCTCGGGGATGGTAAGGGTTAGGGGTGAGGGGTGAGGGGTTACGGGTGATGAGTTACAGGGTACGGGTATCGCGTGTGCCATGCCGTAGGCTTCCATGCGGGCATAACGGCGGTGGTCACAGGGATGCTGCAGATCGACCGTCACACGATGAATCTCGATGGATATACCGTCCGCGATGAGGTTGTAGTGCTTGTAGTGATCCAGTTCCTCGTCAAACTTAAGAGCCTTCGGGAAGGTCTCCCGCATCACGGCACAGGCCGGATGGTACTGCGTCTGCCCCACGTATAGATCGATATCGCCATATGAACGCTGTTCGGGAGAGGGATAGAGGGCTGCCAGACCGGCACCTTTCATGAGCACGGGTTGTATGCCCGCGCGCGTAAGCGCATCCCACGCGAGACGCAAGGTATGCATGATCTTGATCTGCTGTTGGATGGTGCTGACACATACCACTTTCATCGGCGGTGTCATAGGGAGCAACGGAAAAACCAAGGGGGCTGTGCCCTGTCGCATATGCCTATCGAGCAGTTGTTCGTCCAACGGCTGATCCTCTACCGGTAAGCCCCAAAGGGCTGCTTTGACTTGCTCGAGATAGGTCATGCGCTATGCGTTTTGCGACCTAAGATAGACCGCATGGTTAGGAAGAAGTACTTCACATCCGTCCAGAACGGGTGCGCGAGGTACTCCGTGAGGTATTTATCTTCGCTGGCGAAGAGTTCGTCAAACGTGTCCGGATGGTCGATGTAGAACGGCGGAATCAGTCCGGGTTTGGACAGCGTACGCTTGTCCTGCAACCACTCAGGATAGGTCTCGAACATCGTTCGGCTAAGCGGCCGTACACCCACCAGTTTGACATCACGTTTGAGCCAGTTGATGAGCATCGGTAGTTCATCCAGCCAGTACTTACGCATGAACTTACCCCAGGTGGTAATACGGAAATCGTCGTTACTCTTATCGGCTATATCCATGCCCCCGCGGGCATCGAACACGTATTTCTGAATATACTCGGCATAGGGGTGCATGGTGCGGAACTTATAGAAATACTTGATCTCTTTGTTCTTGCACACCCGCGGCAGTTTGATGAGCGGGCCATAAACCTTGATCTGCTCCTGCGGGTACGGCTGCGAGTGACGATGGGCGAACACATACTCGATATGCCCCATCGGCACGATCTCATCCACCTCAAAACCGCAGTAATAGAGTCGTCCGAGTACCTCGGTCTTGGAGAGCATACGCTTGCGTCCTTTCGTCAGGTCGTAGTAGAGACGACTGGTGAGCATGAGCCGCGGTACCACGCGTTTATGGAAGAAATAGAGGCAGTAGATGAGCCAGTTCAGTCCCGGCGGGTATTTCTTGAGCAACTTCTGCTTGATGTACTCCTGCGGTCGGTAGCAACATACATAGCGTCCTTCGTCCGGCAGTTTTTGGTTAACGATACAAAACCGACGGTTGATGCCTTTGGCATCATTGAGCAGCGTCAGATCGACGAGCGTCTCATATTGGTAGTCAGGTATCTGCAGGAAAGCGAAGCGGTTCCGATCACACACCACTTTCGTTTGGCGGGAGTCCAGACGCGCTTTCTTACGGAGCATGTAATAGTCCGCTTCGGTGGTGACAGAGAGCACAGACTGATGGATGGACTCGATGCTGCTCTTATGCCGTTTCTCATCCGGCCGTAAGGCCTGTGCGTTCTTACGCTGCTCGATCTGCATCGCCGGTACCATCATGTTCGTGGCGTACT
>CAMHQP010000022.1 GCA_946187555.1 uncultured Bacteroidales bacterium | reverse complement strand
TCGGGTACTCCGCTGAATGTACTGCTCTGCGCCAACGGGGGAACAACGGCATTGCAAGTTATTTCAGTCAGACGGTTATCTCCCTTGAATGCATCAGTATCAATCATGGAAACCTTTCTGCCGAACGTTACTTTCTGCAAAGCCGTACATCCTTCGAATGCTCTGCTCTTGATCTGACGAACTTCGTCAGGAATGAACAATTCCTTGAGGTTTAGCAAACGCGAAAACGCATATTCACCGATTGATACCAGCGATGCGGGAAAGTCGAGCGAATCAATCGCACAATCCTGAAATGCTCCTTTACCAATGCTGGTCAACGAATTCGGGAAATGCACCTCTTCCAGGGATAAGCAAAGACTGAAAGCAAAGTCGGATATACCGGTTATACCTTCTGGTATAGAGACTGAAGTCAGAGAACTACATCTTGCGAATGCATCCTCCCCGATAGACTGCACACTTTGCGGTATATTGATGTTTGATAACGATTTACAATTATAGAATGCAAAATTTTCAATAGTCGTTATTCCTTCCGGCAAAGTGACAGATTTGAGTGAACTACATTCGTAGCACATAAAACTTGGGATGTTTGATACATTCTCAGGAACAATAAGAGATGTCAATGATGCAGCTCCGTCAAATGCAGACGGTCCGATATATTTGAGAGACTGCGGCAACTCAATGTGCTTCAGGCTGCACCCGTTAAACGCCCGCTGTTCGATTGTATCCACGCCATTTGGCAATACAACTGTATCCAACGGTGCGTTAGTAAACAGATAGGTACCAATATATTCCACATTCTCACCAAATATGACCTTTGTGAAATGACTCATGGGTCTAGCTCCGCTCTTACAATGCCTTGCTTTCCACACGGCAACGGCATTTGGTCCACTCGCTCCAGCGAATGCATTATCTCCGAGAGAAACAAGAGATTCAGGGAAAACAACGGTATCAGTAATCGCACTGCAACCGTCAAAGGCATGAACGCCTATTGTCTCAAGGCTGTCCGATAAGACCAGACGTTGCAGTGAAGTGCAGTCACGAAATGCATTCAGTTCAATAGTTCGGACATTTTTCCCCATATGGAATTCCTTCAAACCGGTACATTTCCTGAACGCATAGAAGCCTATTGACATTACGCTATCAGGCAAGGTAACTGATTGTAAATTGTAGCAATACTCGAACGAACGGGGAGAAATGCGAGTTATACCTTTCGGGAACACAACACTCTTGACGTAAGGCCTTTTGTCTTCATCGAACTGGAAGTTTGACATTTCTCCACGTCCGGTGATAACCACGATGCTATCATTGGTGTCAAGCCTCCATGATAACTCAGTACCGCACACTCCGTTATACACCGTCGCGTACATGCACGTTCCTTTTAATAACATAATTGCTACAAAAAGCAGACAAATTTGATTTTTCTTTTCCATAATTTGCATATGTTAAAAAGTTTTACTAATTTTGCGACGTGATTTATGTTTTGAAATCCGGTGCAAAGGTACTGCTTTTTTCTGATATGTGCAAATTTAGCAGTTGTACGAGCAGTGTTTTGCGCATTTTGTAAATTATTGTAAATAAGCAAATTATATTTTTATATGAAAAATAAAGTTGTACGCGTATATTTTTTATTCCTTTTGGGCTTGACTTTTTGTGCGCAAAGTTGCTATTCCGGGGCTCAAAACACCCAAAATCGGTTGCAAGAGGCAGAAGAATTATACCAACAAGGCATCTCCTCTAACAGCAGTAGTCAGTACGAAAGTTCTACCGCCTATTTAAAGCAAGCGGAGGAGATTCTGGTGGATCTTCCGCAGTCAGCGCAGAGGGATCAGTTGTTAGGCCTGACTTGGTTTCGTTTAGGCAACACCTCGGAAAGCGAGATGCTGTACGACATCGCGCAAAATTATTACCGCAAAGCGATCCCGATGTTAGATCCCGATAGTAATGCAGTTTATTTAGCCTGTGCCTACCGTGACATTGCGCGCACGATGGCGATTGGTGGAGGCGAACAAGATAGTGTACTTTGGTATTTTGCGCAAGCAGAGCGGTATGCGCGCGCAGCCAATAGTCCTTTGCTCTTACTCGACATAGATGCCTATCGCTACCAACTCTGTTATCCGGACAGCGTGGCGCATCGTTTGGTAGTCTGCAAGCAGTTGGCAGAAGAATACAGTGTCCCTACGCGTTATTCGGAGATCGTTGAACTGCTCTTGGCGCAACAAGCTACTGACTCTGCCGCCTATTATCTGGAGCACTTACAACCTACCGACTCTGCCTACGCCTATTGGTTCGAACAGAGTTATGCGTATCTGAACAGCAAGATCCTCCGTCAACGCGGACAATCCGACACAGCCTATAGTGTGTTGTTGGATTTGTATGATCGCAAGATAGACGAGCTGCAACGCGACGCGGGCGCACGCACGTACGCGCTCTCCTTACATTATGATGTCTCACGCGAGCAACAACGCGCCGAAGAGGCGCAACGTGAACGCCAATGGCAACGCAAAATCTCGTTTGTGCTGGTACTATTGTTAGCGGTCGTTCTGGTGCTTTTTATCGTCCTTTGGCGCTACTGGCAGCACCGACGTCGTGAACAAGCGAGACAGTTAGAGGCCTTGCGAGATAAGTATGTACAGCAGCTACAATTGGCGTTGGAACGGCTTCAGCAGAAAGTAAACCTCACCCGCGAGATAGAGATGCAGCGAATGCGTGGCAACGAGGTAGAGTTCCCGAAATGGCTGCAGACCTACCGCGATGAGCAACTGACGATGAGCAAAGAGAGTCTGGACGAACTGATTGCTTCTATTGATAAAGCGCTGGATGGTGCGATAAGTCGCCTGCGTGCGGAGTATCCCGAACTGACCGAATCGGACATGCAGTTTGCTATTCTGTCTATCATCGGTGCCTCGGATAACGATATGTCTATCGTGCTGAATGTACAAAAACAAACGATTTACCATAGAAGGCAAATCGTTCGTAAACATGTCAGCCCTGAGATCGACGATATCGATGCTTGGCTGCGACAATACGTCTTAAGCGTGTGAGGCGCGTTTTATCTCCTCGTACGTGAAGCCCCGTTGAGCGAGGAAATGGAGACGTTTGTCTTCAGAATCGGACTTACGGGAAGCGATTAGTGCACGGAGATTTTTAGTATAAACGTTTTCATCGATAGCAGCAAGGGCATCGCGGATCTCGGAATCGGGCAGATCGAGTGCACGAAGTCCGGCTTGGATCTTCATGCGTCCCCAATTCTGGTATTCCACCTTATCATGTACGTACGCATGACAGAAACGGGCATCGTTCAAAAAGTCGTTGGAATAGAGACTTTGTACGATTTCATCGGACAAATATGCGGGTGCTTGCCACTCGTATAACTTACGCCGAACATCCGCTGCACAATGTTCGGATTTCGCACAATAGGCCTCACATTTGTTAAGCCATTCTGCCTTCGATAATTCGCGGTTTACCATAGATGTCATTCGTTAGTTGAATATCTGTATAACCTAATTTGCTCAGCATGTCGGATAGTTCTTGCGGATAAGCCTCGTTGATCTCAAAGAAAAGGAACTTGCCTAATCTCAATTCGGCGATGCGACGATAGAAACGCAGCGGGTCATTGTCGGGAACAAACAATGCCGTTGCCGGTTCATACTTTAAAACATTCGGTCTCATCGAAGATTTCTCACGCTCACATATATACGGCGGGTTACTTACCACGATATCAAAATCTCCGATTCCATCGGAGAAAATATCGGCTACTTGGAAGTCAACTTCCACTTTATTGCGGCGGGCATTCTCGCGTGCTACTTTTATCGCCTCTTCCGAAATATCCATGCCGGTCACCTGCCATTCCGGATGCGCTTTCTTGAGCGCGAGCGCAATGCAACCGGAGCCTGTGCCGATGTCGAGAACGCGGCAATTGGCAATTGGGAAATGGAAATTGGAAATTTTCTCTACCAACTCAGCTGTTTCAGGACGGGGAATGAGGGTGGCGGAAGTAACTTTGAGGTCAAGACCGCACCATAAAGTATGTCCGAAAATATACTGAATCGGTTCAAAATGCAACAAACGTGCAATGATCTCTTGCAAGTTTGAAATATTTTTTGTACCTTTGCAGTCGCAAAGCAGTTGTGAGCGACTGAGACCGGTTGATTCCTCTACGATCCACCATGCCAATGCACGGGCTTCGTCCTCTGGATAGGCAACCTTCAATTGGTCGGTAATATCGTTGATCAGTTCTTTCACGCTGCAAAATTACAAAAAATAAATGGAATACGCAAATTATATTGCACGTTGTATCGAAATTGCCCGCCGCGGAGAGTATTACGTGGCGCCGAATCCGATGGTGGGTGCGGTGCTCGTGGGTGCGGACGGTAACATCCTTGCGGAGGGTTGGCATGAGAAATACGGCGAGGCACATGCAGAAGTCAATTGTTTTAAGCATTTCGAAGAAAAAAATCTTTCTACTTTCGACTTTAAACATTCAACTTTATTCGTCTCACTCGAGCCCTGCTCTCATTACGGAAAGACACCTCCCTGCGCGAAATTGATTATTGAGAAAGGCGTCGGACGCGTGGTGGTAGGTATGTTAGACCCGAATCCGTTGGTGGCAGGCAAAGGGGTACAGATGTTGCGGGATGCCGGGATAGAAGTGGTTGTCGGTGTAATGGAGAAAGAGTGCCGCGAACTGAACAAACGATTCCTGTGTTTGCACGAGAAACACCGTCCGTACGTGATACTAAAATGGGCACAAACAGCGGACGGATTCATTGATAGAAAGCGGGAAGTGGGTTACGGGTTACCGGTTACGGAACATCTCAATGGAGCGTTAGCGATCTCCACACCCCAAACCAAAGAGATTGTTCATCGAATGCGAGCGGAGAACATGGCCATCATGGTGGGCACGAACACAGTGCTCTTGGACAACCCGCGATTACTGAACACGCATTGGGAAGGACGAAACCCTATTCGGGTGACAGTAGATCGGCATAATCGGATACCTGCTGACGCACGGATTTTTTCCGATGGAACCGAGACAATTGTCTATCGCGAGCGTACCGATTGGCCGTATATATTGGAGAACTTGGCGAAACGCAATATCCACTCCATTTTGGTAGAAGGCGGCACAACGTTGCTCAACCATATATTAGGAACGGGCATATGGGATGAGATCCATGTAGAGGTAGCGCCTGAACTGACCATCGGTGATGGAGTAGCTGCACCGAAAATAGACTTACCGGCTACCTACGAGACGGTAGATGGTCATCTGCTCTTTACAAAATTGAATAATTTTGCAAAAAAAATAACAAAATATTTGGTCAATTCAAATTTTTGTAGTAATTTTGCAGCCGCTTTTGAAGAAAAGCGTTAAATCCGGCGAAGTGGTCACCCTCGCGATGCTGCTTTAGCCGACATTGTTAAACTAATAAAAGAAGACAGAAATGTATTTAACTTCTGAGAAGAAAGCTGAGTTGTTCGCTAAATACGGCAACGACGCAAAGAACACCGGTTCTGCAGAGAGCCAAATCGCATTGTTTACTTTCCGTATCAACCACCTGACGGAGCACTTGAAAGAGAACCGCAAGGACTTCGGTACGGAGCGCGCTTTGACCGCATTGGTAGGTAAGCGTCGTCGTATGCTGGATTACCTGAAGGCAAAAGACATCGAGCGCTATCGTGCAATCATCAAAGAACTGGGTATCCGTAAGTAATTTTCGGAAAAAATCAGAAAAAGAATGGCATACGCTTGCGTATGTCATTTTTTTGTTGTATCTTTGCAGTCGCAAAGATGTATGATTGAGATTAAGCCGTACATAGAGCATGCGGTTTTGGTTGGATTGATAACCCCTAATCAACCGGAAGAACGCACGAAAGAGTATCTCGATGAGTTGGCCTTTCTGGCTGACACGCACGGCATTGTGCCCGTCAAACGGTTTACGCAACGATTGGATCAACCGAACTCTACCACCTATGTGGGAGAAGGAAAATTAGAGGAAGTACGGCAGTATATCATCGGTCGCGAGCATACGGAAGAACCGATCGATGTCGTTATCTTCGATGATGAGTTGAGTCCGCGCCAGATACGAAACCTTGAAAAGGCCATCAATCATCGCGAGAAACATCCGGCTAATGTGCGCGTCATCGATCGTACGATTCTTATTCTGGAGATCTTCCTGCAACGTGCCCAGACTTCCTACGCGAAGACGCAGGTCGAGATGGCGCATCTGCAGTATATGTTACCCCGCTTGACGCGTATGTGGTCTCACTTGGATCGCCAGCGCGGTGGTGGCGGTACCAACCGTGGTATGGGTGAGACCCAGATAGAGGCGGATAAGCGCGTCATCGGTCAGCGTATCGCATTGCTGCGGGAGCAGCTCAAGACCATCGACAAACAGATGGCGACGCAGCGACAGCACAGAGGTAAGATGGTGCGTGTGGCGCTGGTGGGGTATACGAACGTTGGCAAATCAACCCTCATGAACCTGCTCTCCAAATCGGAAGTCTTTGCGGAGAACAAACTCTTTGCAACCTTAGATACAACGGTGCGAAAAGTGACGATAGAGAACCTGCCGTTCCTGCTATCCGATACGGTCGGATTCATTCGTAAACTGCCGCATCATCTGGTGGAGTCCTTCAAATCGACGCTGGACGAGGTACGTGAGGCAGATCTGTTGATTCATGTGGTGGATATCAGCCATCCGAACTTCGAGGAGCAGTACGAGGTGGTGCAGCAGACGATTGCCGACATCTGCAAAGAGGACAAACCGACGGTCGTGGTGTTCAATAAGGTGGACGCGTTTACCTATGTGCCGAAAGAGGAAGACGACTTGACGCCTATCCAACGGGAGAACCTGTCGCTGAGCGATTTGGAGAAGACTTGGATGGCACGGCTCGGGGAGGATTGTATATTTATTTCCGCTAAAAACAAGGAAAATATTGACGCGCTGCGCGCGCTGATGTACGAACGCATCAAGGCAATACATGTGCAGCGCTATCCGTATAATGATTTTCTTTTCCAAAACTACGACGTATGAGAAGTATTGACGAACAAGGTTATCATTTTGAAGAATGGTTGACTCCGGAGCAGATTGCGAAGGATGTACAGCAAGTTGCCAAACAGATCAGTGCGGACTATAAGGATAAAGAACCGCTCTTTGTGATTGTGTTGAACGGTGCGTTTGTCTTTGCCGCCGATTTGATTCGTGCGTTGGATCAAGACATCCGCTGCGAGGAGACGTTTATCCGCGTCAGCTCCTATTACGGAATGCAGACGACCGGTCAGTTGCAGTTCATTGTGCCGCTCCAGCAGGTGGTGGAGAACCGCGATGTGATCATTGTGGAGGATATTGTTGATACGGGTCTGACGATCCATCAGTTGAAGGCGCATCTGCGTGGACTCAATGCGGCATCGGTGAAGACCGCCACGATGTTGTTCAAGCCGGAGAAACTGGAGTATGACGATGCAAAACCGGACTACGTAGGCCACGAGATCAGCGAAGAGTTCGTGATCGGATACGGGCTCGATTTCGACGGCTTTGTACGCAATCTGGACGCCATCTACAAGGTAAAAGAGTAAAAGAATTAACGGAAATATTAACAATTTAACTTTTAACACCATGAACGAAGAATTGAAAAAAGTAATGGAGGTTGCTGAGGTGTGGACCAAGGAACCTTTTGACGCGGAGACCCGCGCACAAGTGAAAGCGCTGATGGAAGCAGAGGACAAAACCGAACTGATTGATGCTTTCTATCGTACCCTCGAATTTGGTACCGGCGGTCTGCGTGGTATCATGGGCGTAGGAACGAACCGTATGAACAAGTACATCGTTGCGCAGGCTACCCAGGGTTATGCCAACTATCTGCTCAAAGTGCAGAAAGAGGGTGGTTTCCAGAATGTACAGAACGGCCGCGTGGCTGTAGTTGTTGGTCACGACTGCCGTAACAACGGTCGTCTCTTCGCTGAGACCGTAGCGAATATCTTCTCGGCTAACGGCATTAAGGTTTACTTGTTCGAGAGCCTGCGTCCGACACCGGAGGTATCCTTCGCTATCCGTCACCTCAAATGTCAGGGCGGTGTGAACGTCACTGCATCACACAACCCAAAAGAGTATAACGGTTACAAGGCTTACTGGGAGGATGGTTCTCAGGTGCTCCAACCGCATGATCAGGGTATCATCGAAGAGGTGAACAAAGTACGCATGGAGGATGTTAAGTGGGAAGCTAACCACGATCTGATTGAGATCATCGGCGGTGAGATGGACTACGACTACATGATGGCGGTTAAGGAAGTCATGATCGATCAAGACTCGATCCTGCGTCAGAAAGACCTTAACATCGTTTATACCCCGATGCACGGTGCAGGTCGTCAGATCGTTCCGATGTGCTTGCGCAGCTGGGGCTTCCAGAACATCCATGTAGTGCCCGAGCAGATGGTGATTGACGGTAACTTCCCGACGGTTGTTTCCCCGAACCCGGAGAATGCTGAGGCGATGACCCTCGGTATGAAACTCGGTACCAAGCTGGGCGCTGACCTCGTGATTGCTTCCGACCCGGATGCGGATCGTATCGCTATCGTTTGCCGCAATGACAAGGGCGAGTGGGTGATCATCAACGGTAACCAGACCAATATCATGTACCACTACTACATCATCAACAACATGAAGCGTCTGGGTAAGCTGCGTCCGGATATGTATATCGTAAAAACCATCGTTACCTCCGAGCTCATTCGTAAGATTGCTGATGCACAGGGTGTAACGCTGACCGACGAGTACACGGGCTTCAAGTGGATTGCTAACCGTATCCGTATGTGGGAAGGCAAGCGCAAATATATCGGTGGTGGTGAGGAGAGCTTCGGCTTCCTGCCGTACGACGCTGTTCGCGATAAATGCTCGCCGTCGGCTATCTGCCTCATCTGCGAGATCGCTGCGTATGCAAAGGATAACGGCATGACGCTGTACGACTACCTGCTCAAGATATACGAGGACTATGGCTTCCAGAAAGAGACGACTATCAACGTCGTTCGTCCGGGTAAGAGTGGTGCCGAAGAGATCGCACAGATGATGGTGGACTACCGCGCTAACGCGCCGAAGGAGATCGCCGGCGAGAAGGTGGTTAAGATTAAAGACTTCAAGCTCCTCAAGCAACAAGAACTCAAGGACGGCAAGTGGATAGAGAGCCCGATTGAGATGCCGATGAACGCTACGAGCAACGTGCTCCAGTACTTCACCGAAGGTGGTCTGAAGGTCAGTGTTCGTCCGTCAGGAACAGAGCCGAAGATCAAGTTCTACTTCGAGATTCCTGTTAAGAGCGGCAAGCCGTTCACCGGCGCAGACTACGAGCGTTGTTCCGCTGAGGCAGAAGCACGTGTTCCGGCTATCAAGGCTTCACTCGGTTTGTAATCCTTGGCACATAAGAAAAACGCCTGCGCATTGCGCGGGCGTTTTCTTTGTTATTCCTTCACTTGTTTATGAACGAATAGTCCGGGGAGCATTGTCTCAACGGCACCGTCTATACAAGGCCCGAACATATAGAGCGGGAAGGGTTTCCAAGGATCCCGTTTCCATTCTACTTTATATGCCCGCGGGTGAATATCTACAGCCGTCGGATTGCTCTTGGGAAGGAGCGTATTAGCTAACGCCGTGATAGTCTTGGCATGCTTGGTGATAACAGCATAGGGGATCTGATCCTCTTTGTGCACCATCACCTCTAGGCCGTGGTAGAGCATGCGATAGGTTCCTTTCGCGACCTCGCTGTTACCGGTGTAGTGGGTGTCAAGGGTGTCGAGCGCCATCTCGAAGCTCATACCTACGAGCGGACGAATGAACGGATTGAGGAAGTCTGCGTTGATCTTCTCGGCATGCAGTTTCAACTCAAAATCGCCGGCTTTGTTCATCGTCATGCCGAAGCCGACTTGCGCCCTACCTTCCTGTATCGGACAACCGCCGTGCGCTTTGAGAGTAGCTCCGCGTTTGTTGGTGATATTATCCACAGCCGCATTGATGTCACCTATATGCAACTCACCGCAGTTGATATCCGTGCTGGCGAACTCGATATCGATCTTATCGATCGATGCGTCCACATGCTTGAGCAAGAACGTGACAGGAATGGCCATCAGGATCTCTTGCGGCATGGCGAACGGTTCTTTCGGGGCATAACGCTCATCGCGGAAGATATCCATGCGCGACACAGCCACCTCGGCACTATTGAGCGAGAAATCCTGTGCGAGCGCTTTGCGGATCGGGTTGAACGGCGACAAGACCACATGATCGATCTGCATGTCCATCCATGTACACGGTTCTTTCATGATCTTACCAAGCCCTTTGCGCGGCATCGTATGGGCGATACGGGTAACTCCGAGTTCAAAGGTACCTTGATCTTCATGACGGAGATTATGGGTCTCAATACCTATCAAACCGTCCGGCGTGATGATACGTGCGTGGGCTAAACGGAGGCTATACACCGAGTCGCAATAAGTGAATACGGAATCGTATGCCAGGTCATGAGCTGTCAGGGACAGACTGTCCACCTCTACGTCCAACTTGGTGGTCAAACTATGCAGTTTGAAGTCCACATCCTTCACACGCAGGTTAAGCAGGTCAAAGCGCGCCATCACATTATTCATGTGCTCCAGATGCGGGTCTTGCATCTCAGGGAAGCACAGTTCGGGATGTTCCTCGTTCAGCCATAACTCCACTTGCGGATGTTTGATGCGCACATCGGTGATGAAGATACGTTTCTTGAACAGCATCGAGTAGAACAGGCGTCCTACATCTACGCGATCTACGGTGATCGATACGCCGGGGGCTACCGTGTCTTTCTCGTTCGGTTCGCCACGATAAGCAAAATGCAAATCCTCTACGCTGGCCGTGCCGCTGAAAAAGCGCAGATGGATGTCACCGCACGAGGCCTCGCAGCCCGGCAGTTCACCTAAGGTGTTTTGTACTTCTGTCTCAACCAATTCAGAGATGATCAAGTCTGCGCAAAGGAAGAGCGCTGTGCCGATTCCGAAGATAACGGCTAAAGTGATAAGCATGATTTTTGTTCCGCGTTTCATAATGTTATGTATTTAAGATATCTTTTATAACAAGGGATGCGAGGGTACAACCGAAGACGGTGGTTACCTGCATGAGCGAGCCTCTTGTCTCGCAGCGCTGCGCTTGTTCGGTGGAATAAACACAACGAATTTTCTTGTTGGGATGCGTGTTAATCCGTTTCATCCGTGCCCGAACGGCCTTGGCGAGTGCATCTCCTTGGATGGACATCAGTTCGCCGGTCGTGACCTGAGTCGGGTCAAGACGTAGCGCAGCACCCATGGACGAGAAAGTCTTTAACGCGCGTACGCGTGACGCGTATAATATAAGGTCTGTCTTGTCGTTAACGCTATCAATGGCGTCGATGACATAGTCATAATCCGCCAGACCATGCTCTTCCAACCACTCCCCGTTGATCATCTCCGGAATGGCGATAATATCCGCCTCGGGGTTAATCGATAGCAGTCGCTCGCGGAGCGCGAAGACTTTCAGTTCACCGAGCGTAGCCTGTGTGGCAGGCAGTTGACGGTTGACATTGGATGGTTGAACGCTGTCGCCATCGACAAGGGTCAGATGAATAAGTCCGGTACGAATCAGACACTCCGCAGCCCACGATCCCACACCTCCGACACCGAAGATGATGACGCGTTTGGCGCGCAGGTTTTGCATGCCCTCTGCACCCAATAACGCTTCGCTACGTGAGAAAAAATCGTCCATAATTCATCCAAATCGACTGCAAAAATACAAAAAAATACGCAAATATGCAAAAAAAGTGCGATTTTTTTTGGTCAATTCAAAAAAAAGCAGTACTTTTGCACGCTTTTTCGGCGCTACACCCTGCATAGCTACCCTCGGGAGGACTGCTAGCGGAGCGATAGTCCGACCGAAAAGCGTAGCATAGAACGTAGCGCTATACGAGTGCTGTGCACGAAGTCGCGCGAGTTCTAATGCAAGCGCGCCCAGGTGGCGGAATTGGTAGACGCGTTGGTCTCAAACACCAATGGGAAACCGTGCCGGTTCGATCCCGGCCCTGGGTACAAGAAAGGAGGTGAATAGCAATGATTATCGTTCCTGTTAAAGAAGGTGAGAATATCGAGCGCGCGATCAAGAAGTTCAAACGCAAATTCGATAAGACGGGTGTCGTTAAAGAGCTCCGTCGCCGTCAGCAGTTCGACAAACCGAGCGAGCTGAAACGTGTGAAGATGGCGCATGCTAAGTATGTGCAGTCGTTGCATGCTCACGACGATATGTAATTAGCTTATATCGCTCCAATTATGCGCTTCGATACGTAACGTATCGAGGCGTCTTTTGTATATACGGTTCATCTCATCCTCCAACAGCGGATCGGGTTCAAGGATGTCTTTCGCTGCTTGGCGCGCGAGCGTGAGGATCTGGCCGTCGGTAGCGAGGTTGGCTATATGCAGGTCAAAAGGTGTACCGGATTGTTGGGTGCCTTCGATATCTCCCGCGCCACGCAGTTGCAGATCAGCCTCAGCAATACGGAATCCATCGTTGGTCTCTACCATGATATTCATCCGCTTGCGGGTGTCGGTGCTGATCTCATCGTGCGTCAGTAGGATACAGTAACTCTGGTCGCCTCCACGCCCTACGCGCCCGCGTAACTGGTGCAACTGGCTGAGTCCGAATCGTTCGGCATTCTGAATGACCATGACGGTCGCGTTGGGAACATTAACCCCCACCTCAATGACGGTGGTGGCTACCAGTATCTGGGTCTCTCCGCTTGCAAAACGCTGCATCTGTAGGTCTTTGTCCGCCGCTTTCATCTGCCCGTGAACCATCGAGATACGGCACTCAGGGAAAGCTTCGCATAGTTTATTATAGCCGTTCTGCAGATCCTCCAAGTCCATGCTTTCGTTCTCCTTGATGAGCGGATAAACGACATAGATCTGCCGTCCGGCTTGGATTTGCTTGAGCAGGAAGGAATATATCTGCGCCTGGCGTATAATGGAATAGTGAATGGTCTGAACGGGTTTGCGTCCCGGCGGCAGTTCATCAATAATAGAGAC
This sequence comes from uncultured Bacteroidales bacterium, assembly GCA_946187555.1. GTDB lineage: Bacteria > Bacteroidota > Bacteroidia > Bacteroidales > Paludibacteraceae > Colicola. The sequence continues at coordinate 9,310 of CAMHQP010000022.1, read as the reverse complement.
ATGCAAATCACCATAGACGGTCATAGCGAGCGTACGCGGGATGGGTGTCGCGGTCATGACGAGTATATGCGGCGGAGTCTGGTTCTTTGTCCATAACTTGGCACGTTGGGCCACTCCGAAACGATGTTGCTCGTCGATAACAACGAAGCCGAGGTTGTTCCACTGTACGGCATCCTCCAATAACGCGTGCGTACCTATTAATATATGAATCGTGCCGTTCATCAGGCCGTTATGGATCGGCACACGGTTCTTGGCAGAGACGGAACCCGTCAGCAGCGCCACATGTACGGCATCGCCGAGCGGAGCCAGAAAAGCCTTGAGTGTCTCGTAGTGTTGGTTAGCGAGGATCTCCGTGGGCGCCATGATACAGGTCTGGTAGCCGTTATCCACGGCGAGCAGACAGCAGAGCAGCGCCACAAGTGTCTTACCGGAGCCTACGTCTCCTTGAAGAAGACGGTTCATCTGATGACCGGACTTGAGGTCATCGTGTATCTCGTGGATGACACGTTTCTGGGCACCGGTCAGGTCGAAAGGCAACGATTTATAGAGTGCGTGAAAACGACTGCCTACCATCGGCATGGCGAAGCCAGGATTCAGTTCGCGGCGCTTCATCTGGCGCAGCAGTTGCAACTGAATATAAAACAGTTCTTCGAATTTCAACCGTGCCCGCGCGTTCTGCATCGAGGGTGTGTCTTTCGGGAAATGCACATTGATCAGCGCATCCGTCAGACGCATCAGCCTGTAGCGCTGGAGTATATCCGCACCGATTGTATCAGGTACGCCCTGCCGCAAGTCGGGTAACAGACCGGCTATCATCGTGCGTATGGCCTTCGAGTTGAGCCCGTGACGCTTCATAGTCTCCGTCGTGTTGTAATACGGTTCGAGACCTTGCGTCATCTCCGGCGTCACTTTGGACATCGGCGTCAACTCTGGATGCACGAAGTTATATACATGCTGAAAACGGGACGGTTTGCCGAAGAGCAGGTACTTCACGCCTCGTTGCAATTTGACGTATTGTACCCCCTTGAACCACACCAGTTCGCATTGGTGGGTACCGTCGTTGAACATCGCGCTCAGCCGTTGCGCCTTGCCGATACCTACCGTGTGCCATTCGGTCACCTCACCGATGATCTGGACGTAGGTATCCTCATCCTCCAGTTCGGCAATCTTATAGAACCGACTGCGGTCGATATACTTGTACGGGTACTGGCGCAGCAGATCCAGAGCCGTGTGAACACCCAGCTCTTTACGAAGAATGTCGGCACGCTTAGCACCGACATTCTTACAATAGCTTATATCTCTATATGCTAAGTCCATGGATCCGCATGGCTGGCTTGCTCCGGTTCTAAACCGGTTATTGGAGTTTGAAATTAACCGGAACGGTGTATTTCACGCGAACAGCTTTACCACGTTGCTTACCCGGTTTCCATTTCGGCATCGACTTGATGACACGAACGGCCTCTTTGTCGAGCGACGGGTCACCACCGGAACGTACTACTTCTACATCAACGATCGAACCGTCTTTGTTAACCACGAACTGGCAGATAACGCGACCTTGGATACCGTTCTCTTGTGCAATTACCGGATACTTCACGTTCTCGCTCAAGTACTTGAAGAGCGCCTGTTGACCACCCGGGAACTCCGGCATCGACTCAACGACTACGAAGACCACTTCTTCTTCCTCTTCCTCTACCGGTGCCTCTACCGGCGCAGCGATAACCACTTCGGCTTCCTTGTCATCCTCGGTGTTCACCTCGATCGACTCGGTCTCGACGTTATCCTCTACGACATTGAGCACTTCCACCTCTTGTACGGCAGGGGGTGGGGGCGGGGGAGGAGTCTCTTGACTCGTTTGCTGAATCTCCACTTCTTCCTCAAAAAGGAATTCTGTGTCGGTCACCTCATACTTCGTGACCTCACGCTCTGTCCACTCCAGCGCCGCGTAAACGAGGCTTAAAGTGAAAACCAAACCCATCAATACATAAACGAGTTTGTCCTTCTCCAAACTGGCTTGTTCTGATTTTTTTACTTGCATATGCTGTGTTTTTTAGGTCGTGATTATCAAAATCGGCTACAAAGGTACAACTTTTTTACGATTTGTGCAAATAAAAAGCGAAAAATTTGTATATTTACAAATATTTTTGTAATTTTGCACCCGCAAATGAAGCAATTCGTGTCCCAAATATATCATTCTGCGTCTGCGCGAAATGTGGGTAAACTTCTTTCGGCGAGTGTGGTTGCGCAGGCGATAGGCCTGCTGATTTATCCCATCTTGACGCGTCTCTATGCACCGGAGGATTTCGGCTTGCTGAATTTGTTTGGCAGTATTGGTGGGGTGTTGATTTTGTTATCCACCTTAGAATGGTACAATGCCATCGTGTTGCCCAAGAAAGAAGAGGATGCGCGCGCCATCGTTCATTTGTGCCTGCTATCTATCGGTGTTTTGACGCTCTTCCTGTGCCTCACTATTCCTTTTGCCAAGCCTATCGCTGCGCTTTTTAAATCACCGGATCTAGCGCATTTTTACTGGCTGCTGCCGTTCTATGTGATGCTGATGGGTATTTGGAACGTGTTGAACTACTGGTACATCCGCCGCAAAGAATACGGACGTATCTCCGGTTATCAGATCTCGCAATCGTTGTTCTCTGCCGGTTATAAAACGGGTTTTGCCTTTTTGCCCACATGCGGAGGACTCATCTACGCTTCTATTCTCTCCCCGCTTTGTTCTCTGGCCTTATCGCTGAGCCTTGCCGGACGCCGACTGCTACGTCCGCTATGCAGCATCGATAAAGCGGCATGTCGCCATGTGGCGGCACAATACGCCAATTTCCCGAAATACTCCACTCCGCGCGCGGTGCTTAATAATATATTCGGCCAGTTGCCGGTTTTGGTGCTTACTCCCCTCTTCGGAGCACGACTCGTCGGCTTCTGGGGTATGGCTATCATGCTGGCATTTATGCCTATCAGCATGATCACGCGTGCGCTGTACCAAGTGCTCTACCAGAAAACAACGGAGATGGTCAATGCCCGCCAAACCATCCGGTCATTATATAAACGGTTCACTGTTTGGACGCTGCTGATAATCATTCCGTTCTTCGTGCTTTTGTGGTTTGTGCTGCCGTCTCTTACCGCCTGGTTGTTGGGCGACGAATGGAGAACAACGGGAGAGTATATCCGCTGGATGTTGCCCTGGCTGACGGGCGCCTCGCTGGTTCTGTCAACGGGTTTCCTTCCTGATATTTTTGCCAAGCAGAAAATAGAACTCGGCTTCGAGATCTTGATGGCAGTCGCCCGTACAATAGGCGTCTTGATTGGAATCTGGAGGAATGATTTCCTGATAGCCGTTGCCGGCTACTCCATTGGTAGCGCGGTGGTTTCTTTTGCGCGGTATATATGGCAGTTACTTCTTGTCAGACGCTACGAAGAGTCGCTTCAATAAACGTCCGGCGCGCATGCACTGGAATCGAATCCAACGCCAAGTAAGATCCGCCATCTCACCTAAACCGGTAATATAATAATCGTATTCGGGATTATAGTCATTGAGCATGTTGGATGAGTGTACCATCTCTTCCCACATAGGTTCAGCTGTCGGAACGGCAAGAACACCCAAACGGGTGGCTTCGCGGTGTTGGAAGCCCAAGGCTGTATAAAAACCGTCCGTTTCTATACGGCTCAAAAAATGATTGTCCACAAACCGGACGCGGTAACTCTTTCCGCTTTTTACAAACGTTTGCCTGCCTTCCGGAAAACTGATAATGCCTCTTCCCCCCTCTTTGGCCAAGGCTTGCACGCGAGCGATATAGTCTGGTGCAAAGCGGTCGTCGTTGTCAATGCGGCTGGTGATGAGAACGATGTTATTCCCGCCGTATTGTTTGCCTAAATCATGGAAATATCCTTCTGTGTCCGGCCGATAGCTTACGCTGATGACTCGGATTTGGCTCATTTGCTGCGCGTAGCTCTTGATACGCGAACGATAAGGTCCAGGCGTCCGCTCGTCCATCACCAATATCCAGATGAAATCCTGACAGGTCTGCGCCTGTAGAGACGGCAGACAGTACTGCTCAAACAAAGTGCACCGCTTTTCCAACCATTCCGGCTGAATACCCATGGTGTCTTGCTCTTCGTACTGGAGATTAAAACGCGTCAGAACGAGATGAATGTAGCGCGGAGTCGTTATGCCTGCTGCTTTTTCCATAGATATTTCTTAACCAGATACATCCCGAGACCGTACCAGCGGCGTTTATACCAAGCCCACTCACCGCAAAGCGGTGTCATTTCGCCGCGGATGCCTTGTTTGAAAAGAAAGACCGCATTCGTCGAATGAGCCGACGCACCCATCTTCTCCAAATCGAAAGTCCGTACGCCTTCCGAGGCCAGAGATGTCAACAGTTGTTGGTACATCGCAAAACCGGCATGCACCTCATTCGCCTTGTTGCCGTTGGCCGCATAGAGTAAGCCCGCGTGAGTGCCTACCTGATGGTAGATCATGGCGCTCAGGCGTTCCTTGCCTTGGCAGATGAAACATAGATGAAAATGGGTATCGCTCAGTAAGACGCGCAACTGTTTTGCTGTAAAAGGCATCGCCAGATGCTTATGCTCCCCCATCTCGCGGTAGAGTTGCAGCAAGTCCGCAATGTCCGCTTCGGTCGGCTGATCGATCCGCTGTAAGCGCAGATCCAAGGCCTCCGATTGTTTGAGGTTACGCCGCCAGTTCTCGTTAAAACGCAAGGGTTGGGTCAGGTCGATCAGGTTGGTCAACTCATAACTGAACGATCCGATCGGACGCAAGAATCCTGCCTGCCGCATACCTACCTCATGATCAGCGAGATACGGACGTCGACTGTTCAACTCGATCATATCGACTCCTGTCTGGCGAAGCGCTTCATAAAACCGACTAAACACCGCCGGCTTCGTCTGCTTATGCTTGAGACACTCGGTGTCGATCATCAGCATCGTCCGTCCCAAACAGCGCTTCACATGGGCGGCACAACCTATCTGCTCATCCAGAAAATAACGCACGCGAGAGGCATCATCGCCACTCTGCATTCGCACAAAACCCTCCGTTTGGCAGAAGGGTACGTCTTCCCAGGTTGCAATAGTCTGGTAGAATATATCCCGACTTACTTCCTGCATAACTCGACCAGTTGAATGAGTTTGGTTTTCTTGTAGATCTCGTAGTACGGTACGGGTACACCGCCGAAAAGCCTAAACGAGTTCTCCACAGCCTCTATCATGCTGCCCTCAAAATCCCATGCTTTGGTCTTTGCTGCAACTCGCTGCATTGCCTCCCAAACGACCAATGTCGAAGCACCGCTTGCCCGATAATCAGGATGAATAGCGGATATCAGTTCCCACGCACTATGCTCGTCCCATACCACAAAAACAGCTGCGTGCGTGTTCCCTTCCGGGTCTTTGGCTCGTGCAATCAACCCTTGACCGCGTTTACGGCTCTCGTTGACCACCGAACGTACCAATTCGCGACTCAATACATCCTTGCTTCCCCGCTCGTCCAGTTGGGCGCATTGCAAGTCATAGAGCTCGTCCGCACGCATCTCGAAATCGATCACTATTCCGGCTTCTTGTGCTTTGCGAATTTGTTTTTGCTTGGAATAATCAAACCCGGCAAACACTTGCTTGAGGTCGCTGAGATCTTCTATCCGATACGTATAATGCGTCTCTTGCCGGTAACCCGCCCAGTAGAACGGCAACCAGTACCTATAAGTCAGCGGGAACTTAAGATCGAAAAAGGCGATTTTCTTTGCTTCCAGTTGGGCGATGAGGTCGTTCTGTAAACGCTTCGCACGACTCAAACGCTCTGTAACCGTCTCACCTTCGACTTCCTTGATCCACACGCCTGTGTATTGTGTCAACTGAGGTGTGAGCGCATAACGCAAACCCAGCCGTGTGCCCGTTACAAAAGGCAAAACGGCTTCTGTCTCGCCTTGCTTGTTGCACGCCAAAAGCAACTCCCATTCTTTGTGGTCGGGGCATGTCACGGCGTCTAACCACCAGGGCTGCAAGAAGAGCGGAAGTTCCGGTGTCTGCGCGCAGAATGCTATATAGGCTTCTTTCTCGCTCATGCGAACCAAGATATCAGGAAAGACCACCAACGATAGGATTTCTCCACGGAGTAGTACTTCGCCGGGGTGGCGTTGAATTGCTTGTAATGCTTGATGGAGTTTTTGCTGAAAGTGCCCGCGAACTCAAATCGTATATGTTTCTCCCGAGCCCGCTTCATGGCCTCGAGAACCAGTAACGCACCTGCACCGGATTCGGCATAAGTAGGGCTGTAAGTAGGAAGGAGGTAGTACATATAGTTCGTGTCCCATACCACAAATGCGGCAGCGTGTATATGGCCGTCAGCATCATGGACGCTGATGATCTCGCATTGGTTGAGACGTTTTGCCTTGCGCTCCAATACTAATAGGAACTCGCGCGTGAATTGCACCTTATGCTTGCGCTCGCTCATACATTGCGCGTAGAAACGATAGAAGTCCTCTACATCCATGCTCCGCTCGGCGTGGAGGCTGAGCGATTTCTGGAGTTCACGGCGTTTGCTCTTGCTAAACGACTCGATCAGTTTGTTGAGGTCACTCAAGTCATCAACGCGGTAAGTCGTGTGCTCTTTAGTCTTGCACCCCAGCGCTTTGAGGGCATCTACGCATAGACTGCCGGGCAGGAACTGCTGGTTGTAATACGCAAGATGCATGGCGTCCAACTGCTCTTTGATCTGACGACACACCTCGGCGGTTTTCCATTTGTCTGCGGTAACCTCGGGCGTCACCCATATACCGCCGATAGGCGTCTGCGGGGGCATGATGATGTACTTGAACCACGCCCGTTTGCGAAGCAGGTACGGCATAGCACCGAGGATATTTCCCTCGCTGTCTTCGGCGAGCAACGCATCCCATTCGGCACCTGCGCACACCGCGTCCATCCACCAAGGCATCATGAACAGAGGCACATACTCCTGTTCCGCTGCCCATTTGCAATATCGCTCTTTATTGGTCATCTGAATATGCCGTTAAAGAATCCGTTCTCTTCGGGGTTTTGTGCTTCTTGAGCACCATCATTAGGCGCTTCTTGCGCATCATTGAGCGGCTCTGCCGCGCTCATTCGGTCATTGTTACGGTAAATCTCCGGACGGTAAAGAATCTGAATATTTTCTGCGATCACTTCGGTCTTACGGCGGATCTGGCCGTCTTTCTCCCACGAGCGTGTTTTGAGTTTACCTTCTACATACACCTTCATGCTCTTTCGGAGGTTCTGTTGTGCCCATTCAGCAAGGTTACGCCAGAGCACGATCGAGTGCCATTCCGTCACGTCCGGCACTTGGGTTCCATTCTGCATCACATACCCGCGTTCGGTCGTCGCTAGATTAAAAGTTGCGATCGCTACTCCTCTGTCCAAATAACGTACTTCTGGATCTGCGCCTACGTTACCAATTAAAATCACTTTGTTTACGCTTGACATACTAATTAGATTTATTTGTTATTGTGTTATTGTGTTTTTGTTTGTGTGTTTTGCTTGTTTGTGCGTTTTTTGCTTGTTTGTGCCTTTCAAAACCTTTGCGCCTGCAAAGGTAGTGTTTTTTTTTGACATACGCAAGTTTTTGCGCATTTTTTCACCTTTATTTGCATATATCAAAAATTATTCGTATCTTTGTACTTGATTTCAACGAAAGTATATCAACTATCCAGTATTATATACATAGTATATAATACCAATGAAAAATCAATCGAAATTTAGTGCGTGATAAGTGCGTGATAAGTGCGCTATAAGTGCGCGGTAAGTGCGTCACTATAGTATCCTAAACACCTATCCGAACTCGCCATAAAACCCCTCTCCGGCGCATTTTCGAGCAAAAAAATGTCCCAAAATTTGCATATATGCAAAAAAAGCAGTAATTTTGTGCGCTTTTTGTGAATAGAGTATGGAAATTATTAAAACTCCGATTGAGGGATTATTGGTTATCGAGCCGCAGGTGTTCAAGGATGCACGCGGTTATTTCGTAGAGACGTACAACGAAGAACGCTATCGTGCAGCGGGTATTGACACACGATTTGTGCAGGACAACCAGAGTTGTTCGAGTTACGGCGTGGTACGCGGTCTGCATTTTCAGCGTCCGCCTTACACGCAGGCTAAACTCGTTTGCTGTACCGTCGGTCGCGTACTCGATGTAGCGGTCGATCTGCGGAAAGGTAGTAAGACGTACGGTCAGTGGTTCAGCGTGGAGTTAAGTGACGAGAACAAGCGTCAGTTCTTTATCCCGAAGGGTTTCGCGCACGGCTTCTCCGTACTGAGCGAGACGGCTATCTTCAATTACAAATGCGACAACCTCTACCATCCCGAAGCGGACGGAGGTATCTTGCTGAACGATCCGGACTTAGCCATCGATTGGCAAATACCCGAAGACTTGCGTATCATCAGCGAAAAAGATACGCGTCATCCCTTATTAAAAGACTTAGACAATCCATTCTGATATGAATATTTTAGTAACAGGCGCGAATGGCCAGTTAGGCAACGAGATGCGGGTGTTGAGTAAAGAGCATCCGAAGCATCATTATTTCTTTACGGACGTGGTGGAAAGCGACGATGTACAGGTGTTAGACATCACGGACAAAGCAGCGGTGTCGGCTTTTGTAGCCAAGTATGCGATTGACCTGATCGTTAACTGCGCCGCTTATACGAACGTCGATAAGGCGGAAGAGGACGAAGTGACGGCGCTGAAGATCAACGCCGAGGCGCTGGGTGTCTTGGGAAGTCAGGGCATTAAGGTGATTCATGTCAGTACGGATTATGTCTTCTCCGGCGATGAACATATCCCCTGCCGCGAGACCGACCCCGTAGCGCCGCGCACCGCCTATGGTCGTACTAAGTACGAAGGCGAGAAACGACTGCTGGCGGAGTGTCCGGAGGCAGTGATCCTGCGCACGGCTTGGTTGTACTCCGAATACGGCAATAACTTCGTGAAGACGATGATCAAGTTGGGCAAGGAGAAAGAGTCGTTGGGCGTGGTATTTGACCAGATCGGAACGCCTACCTATGCGGCCGACTTGGCTTGGGCGATCTTTACCGTTATCGAGTGCCCGATGTGGCATCCGGGTATCTATCATTTCACGAACGAAGGTGTTTGCAGTTGGTTCGATTTCACCGTGGCCATTCACGAGTTAGCCGGCATCACAAAGTGTCAAGTTCGCCCGATTTTATCGGAAGAATATCAATACAAGACTCCGCGGCCGCACTATAGCGTATTGGACAAATCGAAATTCAAAAAGACCTTCGGTGTCACGATCCCGTATTGGTTGGA
>CAMHQP010000021.1 GCA_946187555.1 uncultured Bacteroidales bacterium | reverse complement strand
GTCGTAAAGGTATGGGACGTCCAAAGAAACAGGAACCGCAGACAGAGTTAGAGCGCCTGCGTTATGAAAATGAGTATTTGCGTGCGGAGAATGCATTGCTAAAAAAAGTGAGGGCTTTAGTGGAAGAAAGAGAGAAGCGTCTACACGAGATTGGGCGCAAGCCATCCAAACATTAAAGCCCGAACATAGCCTTGATTTACTCCTTGGGATCAAGGGGATGGCTCGTACTACGTATTATTACAATATCCGTCCGAGAGAGGACAAGTATGTGCAGATACGTAAGGACATAATACGTATATTTAATAAGAATAAAGGGCGTTACGGATACCGTCGGGTATACCAGCAACTACGTGCAGAAGGCAAAGATGTCAACCACAAGACAGTAGCCAAACTGATGGTAGAAATGGGCTTGTACGCCCGGAAACCTAAGTTGCGTTACCACTCTTACAAAGGAGAAGTAGGTAAAATTGCGCCTAATGTCCTGAAACGTGATTTTGCTACAGATGCGCCTAATCGCAAGTGGACCACAGATGTCTCGCAGGTGGATATAGGAGGTAAGAAATGCTATATATCGCCAATACTGGACATGTGGAACGGAGAGGTTATTAGTTATGTAATCTCTGATCGTCCGGATCTAAAGATGGTAGTGGATATGTTGCACAAAGCGTTCCGTAAACATCCGCATACTAATGGTCTGATTATGCACTCGGATCAAGGCTGGCACTATCAGCATACATGCTACCAGTATCTGTTAAAGGAACACGGTATCACGCAAAGCATGTCACGTAAAGGTAATTGCCTGGATAACTCAGTTATGGAGAACTTTTTCGGTCTGATGAAGAACGAGCTGCTCTATAATAACCGGTGGGAGAACATTAATGACTTTAAGGCAGCGTTGAAAGAGTATATCAGGTATTACAACAACGAACGTATCAAACTAAAACTGAAAATGAGCCCGGTACAATACCGAACTCACTTTCAAAATCAAGTCAAATAGATTTAATAATCCGTCCAACTTTTTGGGGTCACCTCAAATTGGTGCCCTTTCGTCGGAAGTGGCTTACAATGACTTCGTTACTATGTAACTCGTATAATTGCCGCACTTCCTCCTCTCCCCAAGGATTAATAATCCTCGGGGACCCCGTTAGGGGTTAACCGTGCTGCTGGTCGTAGGCCTGTCCTTCGACTTTCCAGAGGTAACCTTTCATGGTCTTGCGGCCACCCGGTTGATCCTTCTGCTCGAGGAAGGCTGCGCGGTCTGCTGCGATCTTGGTGAGGTCTTTGGAGCGGGTGTTAACCGCAGTCGAGACGGCACTGAAACGCAGACGTGCTGCGATGCTCTCCTGCGACTTGCTGACGTTCTGGCCGTAGGTGTTACCCTTGCGGACATAGAGGCGCGTGCAGTTCGGATTCTCGGTCGGAGCGGTGCGGTGCGTACCAATCAGGTAATCGCCGTGACTGTGACCATCTACTTTCTTCGGTTTTGCCAGGGAGCCCTGTACGAACTCAATACCCGGCGAATAACTAACTTTTCCCATACTAGTTAAAATTTAGGTTTAATGGTTAATAATTTTGGTTAATTAAAGAAAATAAACATAGATAAATCCCTTCGGCGGCACTACGCCCTTACAGCGTCTGCAATGTATCCCCAATGACTACCCTTACAAATAAATTTGACGGTAGCCCTTGCGGCTACACCGCACCTCCAGAGGAGGTAACTGCCGCCGAAGGCGATAAACCTAAATAAATTTTCATTTCTTCGAGGCATCATAGGTCTCGATGGTTTTTGTTTGAATGACGACGCTCGTGTCACCCCGCTGGTAGTACTGGCTCTCGTTGGTGATTGTCCGCGTCACGTTACAACTTGCAACCGCTACCATACTAGTCACAATGACTGTCATGATTAAGAATCGTTTCATAAAAGGATTGAATTTTGTCTTTTCTGACGTAGGCTCGATAGGTGCCATCGGGGAGTTGGTGGGTATCGAGTGTTATTCCGGTTTGTGCTAAAATTTCAGCCGCTTGTTTGAGCGGGATGTCATGGATTATTATTTTTGCCATAGGTTAAACATACGATAAACATAGGTTAAACATACGTTCACTCTTGGTTTTCAAATTCTGGTGCAAAGATAATATCAAAGTGAACAATGTGTTCCTTTTCAGGTGGAAATTTTTGCAAAAAATCGTATTTTTTTCGTCTGACCGCCTCTTGATAGAACCATCTGAGGCAATGTCGAACGCGCACGACAGACATACCATGCTCGTGTGCTACCATTTTCTTTGCCTCTGGAGCAGACGTTCCTTTGTCTCGTTCAAGAAAATATGCGTCCACGATCGCCTGATTTTGCGCCTCTATTTTGTGTCGCGTCCACGACCTATAATGGTCATTCGACCCTTGTACCAACCACGGTACGTCGTATAAAGGATATGCACTCATAATAGTTTCGTTTAATTGTCTATGTATCTCTCCCATTTCTGGACAAATTCCAGTTCAAAGACCTTTTGCGTTTCTTCCGTACAAATGCGGTATTTGCCATGATGCTTAACCATGACGATGGGGATATTATTGTCCCATGCCTCGTCTTGCTGCGTACCGGTGAGGAACTCCGGTTCGGCATTGATATTGTCTTCCAAAGCAAAGAAAGGGTTCGGGTGGATACGTTCGCCTTTAGCCTTTTTGTTTTGAATGACCCGAAAGACCACATGTTGTTTATGGAGCGGCAATGAGTTCCAGAGTCCCTGACAGTCGGGACGTTTGCGGTTGTACTCGGCAGCCGGGGACAGGAGTGCCCAGAAATGGTCGAAAGATGTTAGCTCTGCCATAATTAATAATTAAATTTAAGAAGGGGTAAGGGGTTATACCTATAGAGATACACTATCCCTTCCCCTTTTTCTTTTAATTTTCTTTGGTTACTTTCTTTTATCCGTTTTCTTTTTATCCCATCAACGCAATCGTGAAACCGTACTTGATGGACTCGGAATCAGGATGTGCTTTCTCGAGCTTCTCTGCCGCACGCTTGAGATCCGCACGCGCCTCTTTGACGTTGTCCTGAAGCTGCTCGTAATAGCCGTGCAACTGCTTGTAGAAGTCGAGGTTCGGATCCTGGATGCTGTTGTTCTTTTCCCACGTGTAGGACTTCGGACGCTGCACACGGATCTTAAAGCCGTGGTACTCCAGCGTTCCCGTGAAGTTCTTCGGCAGTCCTCGCTCCTCGATAAGCGCCTGTACCGCCTCTTCTACCTGCGGACGTAACGCCTTAATCGTTGCTTCACTCTCGTTTGCACTCAGCACTGCGCTGAACATCTGGTCAATGACCTCATAATTAATTTTCTTTGCCATAATCGGTAAATAATTTTTAGTTAATGTTCAGGTGCGAACATAAAAGAAACGCACCAGACTCCGTTTTGGAATCCGGTGCAAAAGTACTCGGTTTTTTAGGGACTGGTTGGGAAATCTGTCCCAATTTCATCCCAATTTTGTCCCAATTATCGTTCCTGTGCTTTTCGCAAACTATTTTGATCTACTGCCCAACCGAGGATGTTACTCAACTCACGGCACATCTTACTGCGGTTCATACCGGCGGCTGCGTAAAAATCTACGCCTTTTGTCTTCTGTGCATCAAGCCATTCCACCAACGCAATATAATCATTTTCGCGGGGATATGCCAACACATCCGCCTCTTTTTCGGTTTCCTGATCCGGCGAAGAGGTTGCATATATCTTGCAGTTATGGTTGTCGTGAATGTCGATATGTTGCTCGGCGATATAGTTACCGGCAATGTGAAAATTATTCGTTATCTTGCTCATAAGGACGCAGCGGAGTTGGGTTAATATGCTGTTCTTGAATATAGTCGTGTCCGATATTGTAGGTGTTGTTCACGACCTTCTTTTCTTCTTTTAGCTTCTGATTTTCGTCTCGTAGCTGTTCAATGATTCCCAGCATCTCTCTGGAGCGCGCAGCACTCGCTAACATCGATTTTGCGACGGCCTCATCCTGCTGGATTTGCGCGTGCATTGTCTCGATAATATGGTCAAGTTGCTGGTCTTTCATTGTCGCTTTTCCGTTAAGGGGAAACGGGTTGCAAAGGTACTACATTTTTTGGAATTGTGCAAGAGCCGGCACGAAAAAATATAGACTAAAAAGAAATCGCAGCACAAGTGCTGTGAAAACCTAAAATTATTTTTTAGTGAGGATTATTTGCTACTCTTCCGGCGGTTACATTCGCGACAGAGCATTTGGCAGTTAGAAGCAATCGTACGACCACCTTCAACCCAAGGGGTGATATGATCGGCTTCCATGACTTCGATATCGAACGGTTTGCCACAAATAGCGCACTTACCGCCTTGGCGCTCATATACCTCGCGGCGGGTGTTGGCATCAAACGCACGAATGCCGAGATGGTGAATGTCGCCGTCCAAAATATAGGCAAAGATACCGGATTTCTTCTGCACATCGGAGTCTGCCATCAGTCTTGCCATTTGCTCGCCGATAGCGGTCGCCGTGAGTTTGGTGTCGCGGTGTTGGTTATAGAGCAAGCCCCATGCCACACCCTTCATCTCTTTCTTGTACTTGCGGCCGAAGAGTTTGTCCACCCAATGAATGACGTCTTGGAAATACTGCCATAACTCGTCCGCATCGGTATCATGCTGATGATCGGCCATATACTGACGAAGCGACTTGCCTTGCGCGTCACCTATCCATTGGAGGGCGGTCTCAAAATAGTCCTGACGGATCGGCGAACCGGACATGAAATCCGAGGCGATTTTGTAAGCCACACAGCCAGTCTTAGAGAAACGGCGCTTGGCTTGTGTGGTCCACGAACCCGCATAGATAGCGTTCAGAATCTCTTGGTCGGTCAACTTCTCACCGGCAATATTGATACGCTGAAACCATTTGATTTTCTCTTCGTCGGTACCTTCACAGATATAGACTTGCAGTTTGTAATCGAGAATACGATTTTGCTGCTCTTGGGTCATGTTGTTGAAGCCGAGCAGGTTACCCTCAAACTCCATCATATATTCACTGGCAATGAATGAGCAAATAGAGATCGTGCGTTGCTGGCCATCCAACACTTCGTAGTCGATTCCATCGGAACCATCGGTCTTTACCCAATACATGACGTTGAGCGGAAAGTTCTGCCAAACGGTGTCCATGACCGCGTTGCGTTTCTTTTCGTCATAGACGAACTCCCGCTGGTATTTCGGACGAATGTTGAGTCGCCCGTTATAACCGACGATACCTTCTTCCTGAATACTCAAATCATTGTACCCTGCGCACAACTCCCGCACGCGTACTTCATGTAAATCTATCTTCATGGCTTTTGTGGTTTTTTGTTTCTTACTAATATTCGAGTATAGCAACGCTGCCCATGCAAAACGGCGCAGCCTCCACGATCTTCAGGATGTGCACAATACCCCAACTCTTTTAATATATCCTTCGGAGCGTTCGCACGCGTATTTCCAGAAGCCTGCCAAACAATTTCGAATTGATCTGGATTGTACTTGTCAAGGAAAGTAATTGGCACTCCAATTATGCCATCATAATCATACGGAATATCCGTATAGGTGTTTACGTTGATGGCATTGTAGTTGTCGTAAGTTGGGAAATCTACAGGATTATATGATTTTATCATTATTAATTCTTCCTTGTGCTTTTCAACAGGTAAGTTTGTATACCAACATGACGTAGAAACACGGGCGACCTTTTTGTCTCCTTCCATATGATGGTATTTATCAAAACTATCTGGTACATAAAAGAACATACCTGTATTAAAATGTGTGTACCCTGTGCGAATTCTATCTAATTTAAACATCTGAAAGACTTCCTTGCATACTAATGTATTTGTGTTACCCATGATTATAAAGTCTTTATTATATTCGTCTAATTGGGTCACATATTCACGGAACAATGAAAAAGGCGGATTAGTCACAACGATATCAGCCTCTTTGAGCAATTCGATACATTCTGCCGAACGAAAGTCGCCATTACCTCTCAATATAGAAATAACGTTTTTATCGTTTTGCATTAAATATTGGACATCAACAAGATTTATAGCGCCATCATTATTATAGTCCTTCACTTCGTTGATTTCTACCTTGTAGGCTATCTTCTTTGGATCGTCAATAGTATCACCAAAGTCCAAAAGCAACTCATTACCGGATACAGGAGAACCATCGTAACAAGTTGCTATGAGTTTTTTGAGCCCTAATTGGTTGAAGTTAAGCGCAAAATACTTGAAGAAGTTGCTTTCATACGGATCATCACAATTACAGAACACTACTTTCCCTTTAAAGTACTGTTTGTAATGTTTCAGTTCTAACGCAATGTCATCCAGACGAGTATAGAATTCGTCCTTCTTTGCTTTGTTTGCCGCATGTAAATCTGCGTTTCCTGCCATAGATTGATAGTTGTTTTTGTGCATAACTATCAATCCACACAAATAAGAAAAGGCGAGCCCACTTATCCGTTCGACAGGTGTCTACCAAACCCCTACTCCTGATAAATGAGCCCACCGATGGTGAGCGCATACTATCATCACAGGAGTAGAGATGTGGATACACCTCAACTATTATCATTTCAGTAGTTCAATTTTGTTTGGTAGACTTCGTCGAACGATGAAATAATAGATATGCTATTAATATTTCAGTTGGTGCTCACTCGCACCTGTCACCCTATTTAACGTCTTGGGCAGCTGACGGCAGATTGGTTGTTCAAACCTTTGCGGGTGCAAAGGTACAACATTTTTTTGATATATGCAAGATTTATTTGCTAAAATCGTATAGGAATTGGATTTTGTTTTTATAACCAATCCGTTACATCTGTTTGCAGGAAATCCTCAAAACTGATACCTCCTGTACCAATGATGTATGAGTGCAAGGGTTTGAAAGCCTTCACAAACTCTTTCATACCGCTATTCATCTTGCGTCTGCCGCTCTTCACTTCAAACGCAATACACCCATCATCCGTAGCTACGATGAAATCTACCTCATCGTCCCGCTCACGCCAATAGAACACTTGGTAATCCTCTTCTTCCGCCGCACTCAGCAAGTGTGCGCCAACAGCCGACTCCACCCATCTGCCCCATAAATCCGCATCCGCACGTACGGTCTCGAACTTACCACGATGGTTGGCCGTCAAGAGTGCATTATTGAACACCTGATACTTGGGCGACGAGTTATATTTACGCGCATCGTCATGGGCATATTTCTGCAAACCGCACACCAACTGGCATTGTCCCAACACGTCCAGATAATTTGCTAAAGTTGTCACATTACCTGCATCTTGTAACTGCCCGAGCATCTTGTTTAGCGACAACTCCATTGCCGAATACGCGCAACTCAAGTGGAACAGGCGCTTCATCAGTATCGGCTTGTAGATATTGGCGGTCAGTTTGATATCTTTCTCCATCGCCGGAGTGATGATACTGTCTTTGATATAGCGTTTCCAACGGGTCTCATCGTTCACGAACTGCGCAGAACCGGGGTAACCGCCGAAGTATATATACTGATCCAACGAGAACCCGAATGCCTCACGCATCTCCGCAAGCGTCCAATGTCCCATGCGTATGAGTTCAAAACGCCCCGCAAGCGATTCGTTCAGACCTGTCTGGATCATCAGACGCGACGAACCCAATAGCACTACTTTGAGTTGCAACTTGTTCGTACAATCCCAATCCCATTCCTCTTTGACCGCATCGCTCCAATGGAGAATCTTTTGTATCTCATCAATCACTAACAAGTGCTCGGTTTGCTTCTTAACCACCATCGTACCACGCGCGGACTCCCACACGCGCTTAATCCAATTAAGGTCATTCGGATCTACATTATCAGCCTTCGCTAAGGTATGAGGTATCGGACATTGCTCCAATACCTGATCCATAAGCGTGGACTTACCTACCTGCCGCGGGCCAATGACCACTTGTATCTTCCCGCGTGGCTCTTTTATGCGCCCAAGCACGGTGTCGAATTGTTTTCTTTGGAATGCCATAATGCTCAAATGTTCGTTACAATTTTCTCAAATCTATATAACAATTTTCTCAAATCCGCCGCAAAGGTACAACAAAAAAATGACATATGCAAGAGGGAGAGGATATTTTGCACAAAAAAAAGCGACCTGTTAATGTAGATAGCTTAGTATTAGCCTGTATTAAATTTGTATTATTTCAACAAAAAAGATACAGGCTATAAATTATTCTCGTTCGTGAGTTTTGTGTAGAGATCAAGACCGTTCGCGGCTTTCAATTTGTGAGACAGTCTCACATTTTTAGTTTTTCAATTAGTGCAACAGCGCGTTGCACTTTTATTCGTTGTCATTCTGACTAAACAGGGACAATTGACGAATGGCTTTGTCAAAGTCAGATTCCAGTTGTTTCGAACTAACAAGAATTTCTTGTGAGTTGCCTCTTGCGACAATTCACCATCGGCATAGATATTGCGAATATGCAAGCTGATATTCTGCTGAGTAGTGCAATAAATTTCTGCTAACTGCTCTTGATTCAACCATACATCTTCATGTGCAAAACGCACATCCACACGTGTCAGACCATTCTCATCCTGATAAAGAATGAGATTGTTCTCCGGCTGTTTCGTTGCTTTCTTCTTACTATCTGCCATAACTTGTTATTATTTCTTGTTGCGTTTTTGTGTTGTACACAAAATCGGCTGCAAATTTACTAAAAAATGTTATAAGATCAGTTGTGCGATTTGCTCCAGGTAGAGTCGGTCTGTTTCGTCGAAAGTGTTGAAGTCTTTGCTGTCAATGTCAAGAACTGCGATGACTTGTCCATCGCGCAGAATTGGAACCACAATCTCGCTGTTGGAAGCTGATGAGCAAGCGATATGTCCGGCGAACTCATGCACATTGGGCACGATCACCGTTTCTGCGCGTTGCCACGCCGTGCCGCATACCCCGCGTCCAAAGGGAATACGCGTGCACGCGATAGGACCTTGGAACGGACCTAAGACGAGTTGTTGCCCTTCCACTCGGTAGAACCCCGTCCACCAGAAACCGAATGCCTCATGGAGCACAGCAACTACATTGGCCATTTTCGCAATCATGTCCGTCTCTCCGGTCACCAGCGCTTCAATCTGTGGCAGTATAGATTGGTATGTTTCTTGTTTCGTCATTTGATGGTGTTTCGTGTTTTCGTATATCTTCTGGGTTTGTGCTGTTCCTTTCCCATATCTCCGTATTAGTTTTTAGCTTTTCTCACAATTTTGCGCTGCAAAATTACAACAAAAAAATGATATATGCAAGAGGGAGGGCTATTTTGCATACAAAAAAATCGCCGCCGCGCCCCACCGAAGGTACCCACTAAACAACAAAAAGAATGAAAGAATGAAAGAATGAAAGAGTGAAAGAATGAAAGAATGAAAGAGTGAAAGAATGAAAGAGTGAAAGAAAAAAAACCAAGAAAAACTTGCATATGTCAAAAAAAAGCAGTACCTTTGCGCCCGATTTTATTTTGCGGTATTGTGCGTATACGCGTACGAGGACATATGGTAATGGTGCTTTTCCTACTCTGCTCGATGGCAGTGTGGGCGGAAGATAGTATCCCCAAAGGGGTGTATAGTACCATGCGGGAACGAGTCGCGTTGGCTGATAGTTTGCAGACCGATTCGGCGCGTATAGACACGGTGCAGCCAAAGAAAAAGAGTGCGTTGTCGGCGCCTGTGCATTATCAGTCGAAGGACTCGATGGTGATGATGGCGAACGGAACGGCGTATCTGCACGGTAACGGTGAGTTGAAGTATGAGAAGATGGAGCTGAAGTCCGAGTACATCCGCATGAACCTCGATTCAAGTCAGATATACGCGCAGGGCGTGTATGACAGTCTGAGTTACGAATGGAAAGGTCGGCCGGTCTTCAAGGACGGGAAGGATACGTACGAGACGAATGAGATCACCTATAATATCCGCACCCAGAAGGGTTATATACGACATGTGGTGACCCAGCAGGGCGAAGGCTATATCATCGCCGACAAGACGAAGAAGATGGAAGGCAATGAGATGATGATTGGCGGTGGCCAATACACGACTTGCGACCATCACGAGCATCCGCACTTCTACCTGAAGATGACCAAAGCGAAAGTGAAGCCGGGTGATTATATCGCTACGGGACCCGCATATATGGTGGTGGGCGATGTACCATTGCCGCTGGCTATACCCTTCGGTTTCTTCCCCTTTAACAGCAAGTACTCCAGCGGTATCATCATGCCGACTTTCGGTGACGACTACACACGCGGTTTATATCTGAGTAATTTCGGTTATTACTTCGCGCTGTGCGACTACATGGACTTGGAGGTGACGGGCGATATATACAGTCGCGGTACGTGGGCGGTACGCGCCAAGTCGCGTTACATATGGCGATATCATTTCCAGGGTAACCTGAGTATCAACTACCGTAACGATGTCACGAGTGAGAAGGGTTTTCCGGACTACGCCGTGCGTAAGAACTTCAGCGTCCAATGGACGCACAGTCAGGACTCGAAGGCGAATCCGTATAGTACGTTCTCGGCGAGTGTGAACTTCGCGACGAGCGGATATAACCGCAGTAACATCAACAGTTATTACAACGCCAACCTCTATTCGGAGAACACGAAGAGCAGTACGATCAACTACACGCAGCGTTTCCCGGATAGTCCGTGGAGCCTGAGTATGACGGCGAGCTTGACGCAACGAACGAGTGACTCCACGATCTCACTGACAGCGCCGCAGTTGACGGCGAACATGAGCACGATCTATCCGTTTAAGTTATGGCGCCAGGCAACGCTCAAGCGCAAAGGCAAGGTCGGAGGCAAGGAGCAGTGGTACGAGAAGATCAGTATGAGTTATTCGCTCAACGGTAAGATCTCCACGAGTAACATGAAGGAGGATTATTTCCTGCACTCAAATTTCCTGCGCGATTGGCAAACGGGTCTGAGTCACAGTCTGCCTATCAAAGCCAGTTTCATGCTCTTCAAATACCTGTCCATCACGCCGAGTATCAACCTGCGTGACCGCATGTACTTCACGCGCGTTGACCGTCATTGGGACGAAGACATCCAGGCGCTGGCGATGGATACGACCAACGGATTCTATAACGTGTTCGATTTCGACGTGGGCGTCAGCATGAGCACGAAGATCTACGGATTCTATACGCCGCTCAAGCGCTTGTTCCCGAACAGCAAAGTGGAGAAATTCCGTCATGTGATCACACCTTCTATCGGCTTCACGTATCACCCGGACTTTGAGAAGAGCGGCTGGGGGTACTACGGCAGTTATGACCAGCCGGTGTATGACGGCACGGACTCGATCACGGGGCGTAAGACGCAGAAGATCGATGACGCGGGTAACCCCGTTTATCAGCATCAGATATACTCGCGGTTCCCGAACGGCATGTACGGTAACGCGGTGCGCGGTCTGGCGGCTTCGCTCAATTTTGCGCTGGAGCAGAACCTCGAGATGAAGATGATCAACAAGAACGACACGACGGGCAAGAACCCCTACAAGGTAGTGAGCATCATCGATAAGTTCTCCATCTCGAGTGCGTATAACTTCGCCGCCGACTCCATGAACTGGAGTAAGTTCAACGTGGAGCTTCGTCTGAAGTTCCCGTATTTGAACAACTACACCCTCACGCTCAACACGCACCTCGATCCGTACATGTACGAATTGAACTCACTTGGTACACCGGTGCGCACCAATAAGCAGTACTGGCACAACGGCCGGTTCCCACACTGGGACGGTTTGCGGTGGAACTTCAGTTATACCATCTCCAACCAGACCATCCGCAAATGGCGGGATAAGATAGAAGGAAGGAAGAGTAATGGCGGGAATGATGAGAATGATGGGAATGATGTGAACATGGATGCGATAGAGAAAGACGATGAGGGTCTGGATCGGAACGCCAAGCAGGACAACAAGAAAGAGGAGGAAGTGGACGACGGCTACGTCAAGACGGAGATCCCGTGGAGCGTGTCGATCAACTACTCACTGGCTTACCAGGAGACCGGTATATTCGATTACGAGCGCATGTATCCCAAGATGAAGTTCACGCACTCGCTCTCGTTGCATGGTAATATCGGTTTGGGACAAGGATGGAAAGTGAGTGCGAACATGACGTATAACTTCGACTACAAGAAAGTGACGGCATGTACGTTCAATATCAGTCGTGACCTGCACTGCTGGAACATGACGGCGAGCATCAACCCGATTGGTATGTTCAAGAGTTTCACGTTCCACATCGGTGTTAACGCATCTATCTTGTCGGATCTCAAGTATGACAAGAGCAGTAACTCGAGTACGGATTCACGTACCGATTGGTGGTAATGAATGTTGAATGTTTAATGTTTAGAGAAATGATAGAGAATTTAAAAGTAGTAAGTGCCACGTACGAGTTGTACATCAACGGGGAAGGTGGTAAAGAAGAACTGATGGAAAAGGCGACGGAGGAGGCTCCGTTGACGTGGTGCCAAGGCGAAGGGATGATGCTCCCTGCGTTCGAGGCGCAGATGGCAGGCAAAGAGGTCGGTGATAATTTCGACTTCGTGCTCAAAGCAGCTGACGCCTACGGCGAGTACATCCAAGAAGGGCTCATGGATCTGCCGAAGAAGATGTTCTTCAACGGCGACGGTGAGTTTGACGAAGAGCGCGTGTATGTAGGTGCTATCGTGCCGATGAACACGGTGGACGGACAGATTGTCAAGGCACAGGTGTGTGAGATCACGGACGACCAGGTGACCATCGATCTGAATCACCCGTATGCCGGTGAAGACCTGCATTTCAAGGGCGTTATATTGAGTATCCGCGACGTGACGGAAGGCGAGCTTAAAGCGATACGCAACCCGCATCATTGCGGTAAGTGCCACGGCAAATGTGACGATTGTGACAGCGGTTGCGGAAGTTGTAAACAATAACAAAAAAATATAGATCTATGGCGAATATTGTGGCTATAGTGGGTCGTCCCAATGTCGGGAAATCGACCCTGTTTAACCGCTTGACGGGAACCCGTCGGGCGATAGTGATGAACACGGCGGGAACGACGCGTGACCGTCAGTACGGTAAGGCCGAATGGTGCGGCCGTGAGTTCTCCGTCATCGACACCGGAGGATGGGTAGTCAACAGCGATGACACCTTCGAGAGCGAGATCAACCGTCAGGTCGATCTGGCTATCCGCGAAGCGGACGTCGTGCTGCTGGTGGTCGATGTTAACCAAGGCGTCACGGAGTTCGACACGGAGGTAGCACACCTGCTGCGTCAGGCGAAGAAACCGACGATCCTGGCGGTCAATAAGGTGGATACCTTCGAGAACCAATACGGTGCGGCGGAGTTCTACAAACTCGGCTTAGGCGAGCCCTTCATCGTGTCCGCCGAGAACGGACTCGGAACGGGTGATCTGCTGGACGAGGTGGTGAGCCGTTTCCGTAAGGAAGATGACTCCGAAGAGGAACTCGAAGACCTGCCGCGTTTTGCAATTGTAGGTCGTCCGAATGCCGGCAAGTCTTCTATCCTGAACGCTTTCATCGGCGAGGAGCGCACCATCGTCACTGACATCCCGGGTACAACACGCGACTCGATCTACACGCGGTACAATAAGTTCGGCAAGGACTTCTACCTCGTCGACACGGCAGGTATCCGCAAGAAGGCGAAAGTGACGGAAGACCAGGAGTACTACTCGGTCGTACGCTCCATCCGTGCGATAGAGAACAGCGATGTATGCATCCTGATGATCGACGCCACACGCGGTATCGAGGCGCAGGATCTGAACATCTACTCGCTCATCCAGAAGAACAAGAAAGGCCTCGTGGTCTGCATCAACAAGTGGGATCTCGTAGAGAGCAAAACGAATCAGGATATCAAGGCGTATGAGAGTGCTATCCGGGAACGTATAGCGCCCTTCACGGACTTCCCGATCATCTTCACCAGTGCCGTAACCAAACAGCGTATCTTCAAGGTCGTGGAGACGGCGCTGCATGTGTATGAGAACAAGAACAAGAAAGTACCGACGGCGCAGTTGAATGAGAAGTTCCTGCCGCTCATCGAGAACTACCCGCCCCCTGCGTGGAAAGGCAAGTACATCAAGATCAAATACTGTACGCAGTTGCCGAACACGCAGATACCGACGTTTGTGTTCTTCGCCAACCTGCCGCAGTACGTCAAAGAGCCGTACCGCCGCTTCCTGGAGAACAAACTGCGTGAGTGGTGGGACTTCACGGGAACACCGGTACAGTTATTTATCAGAGCCAAATAACGCCTCATTTTTTAAGAAAAAGTGTCCAATTTGCATTTTTATTTGCATATATGCAAAAAAAATCGTATCTTTGCCGCGCTTTTTATGGTGTGAATGAAAATAATCGGCTTCTTATATCGTGACGGCAGGGCGGAGATGGTGCTCAAAGGCGACAGTTGTCTGCTCAACGGACGTAAGCCGTTCTTCGTGCCCGAATGGACCAAGGAGTTAGGCGTAACGGATTGTATGATCGTCCGCGTGAGCCGTTTGGGCAAAGAGATAGCGCCTAAGTTCGCGAGCCGTTATTACGATGCCGTGGCGCCCGGAGCAGACTTCATAGCGCTGGACATCGCGCGGGAAGCACAAGCCGACGGACGGCCTTGGACAAGAGCGATCGATTTCGACTACTCGCTGGCAATCGGTGAATGGACGGAGGTAAAGAGTGAAGGAATGAAAGAGTTAAAGAGTGAAGGAATGAAAGAGTTAATGAGTGAACTCATCCTCACACCCGAAGAGGCGATCGCGGAAGCGAGCAAAGTGATGACGATCCGGCAAGGAGACCTCATTTATATCCAGGCCAAGCAAGCGCCGCGGATTGTACACAAAGAAGAAATCATTCGCGTAGAAATAGATGGCGAAGAGAAATTGTATTGTAAGATCAAATGAAGAAAATACTGACCATAGTGCTGTTGATGGTGATGAGCCTGCCGATGTGGGCGGGTATTCACACGTACGCTGAGAGTTCGGTCTTGGCGAACGGTTCGTGGGTCAAGATACGCGTGAGCGAGTCGGGCGTATGTAAGATGACGTTCGGTGAACTGCAGAGCGCAGGTATCTCCAACCCGTCGGCTGTGCGTGTGTTCGGTTATGGCGGTGCGCAGAAAGATCAGAACTTCAGCAAGCCGAATATCGACGACCTGCCGCAGGTGCCGGTATATGTTGGTGACGGTTACGTGCTGTTCTACGTACAAGGTTCGATCAGTTGGATCTATAACACGAGTACAAGTCGGTTCACCCATACGCGTAATACCTATTCCAATTACGGCTATTATTTCCTGACGGACAACGTCGGTAGTCCTTTGGCGCCGACCGAGACAGTAGCGATCAGCGGTACCCCGACCGAGGTGACGACTTATCCGCATTATCAGGTGCATGACTTCGACTCGATCAACCTCATCGACCGCAGCGGTATCTCCGGTGGCGGCCGCACGTTCTACGGAGAGCAGTTCTCCGTTTCGCAGAGACGGACGTTCACTTTCTCTACGCCGAATGCGACCACGGGTGAGAACAGTAAGGTCTATATCGACCTGGCTGCTTATGCCTCAGCCTCTTCCTCTTTTACAGCAACGCTCAACGGCAGCAAGACGAGCAGCGTGACGATTGCTGCGCCTAAGACGACAGACCTTTATACGATGGGTGTCGCCGGTACGATCAACATGAACGGTGCTTCTGCTGCTTCCAGACAGCAGGTTCAACTGCAGTTCCAAAACACCACGGCTGCCGCGGCGCTGGGTTGGCTCAATTATATCGAACTGACTACTCCGAGTAACTTGCACATGACGGGCGCCTACATGCCTGTCCGTACACTCGTGAACCGCAATAACGCGACACCGGTGCGTTTCCATTTGACGAATGCCAACGCAGCGATGCAAGTATGGGATATCACGCACTTGGATTCTATCACCCGCATGCCGACAAGTTTTGCCGACGGTGAGTTGACTTGGATAGGCACGCAAGCGGATGGTATCCATGAGTACGTAGCAGTCAACCCGCAGGGCTCCTCGTGGGTTCATGCCGAGGTAGTGGGGAATGTGGCGAACCAGAACCTGCATAACTTAAGCAATATCGACTACGTCATCATCTGTCCTGAGGGCTACGAAGCCGTCTCGCGTCAGCTGGCGCAAGCGCATCAGGACAAAGAGGGCATCACGTGGGCGGTGGTCACCGACCAACAGGTCTATAACGAGTTCTCCTCGGGTACACCCGATGCAACCGCCTATCGCTGGTTGATGAAAATGCTCTATGACCGTGCCAATAACGGAATTGGTCAGAAACCGCGCTGGTTACTGCTCATGGGACACGCTACGTTCGACAACCGCAAACTGCTGCGGACTTCCGGAACGAGCCTGCTCTTGAGCTATCAGGCCGCTAACTCGCTCAACGAAGTAAAAGCCTACGCGAGCGATGACTATTTCGGTTGGCTCGATGATGACGAGGGAACGAGTGACACCAAAGCGAAGATGGATATCGGTGTAGGACGTCTGCCGTTTGAGAGTATCGAAGAAGCCCAAACGACGGTTAATAAGCTCATCACGTACATGCGTAACGAACAGCCGGGTAAGTGGAAGAACCAACTGGTCTATCTGGCCGATGACGGCGAGAACGGCATGCATACGCGGACGGCTGAAGAGAGTGCCGAGCGCGTGCGGGTGCAGAACCCCGATTTCGTGGTACATAAGATCTTCCTCGATGCCTATCCGCAGGAAGTCAACGCGAGCGGCGAGAGTTATCCGCTGGCGAAGAACCGACTGCAGAACCTCTTGAAGAGCGGTGTGCTGTTCTTCGACTACTCCGGTCACGGTGCGTTCAATGCCATCACCAACGAGTCGATGCTCAACATCAAGGACATCGAGTCCATGACCAATAAGAACCAGGCTTTCTGGTTGTTTGTCACCTGTAACTTCGCGCAATGCGATGCAGGCAAACGTTCTGCGGCAGAGGCGGCGGTACTCAACCCCCGCGGCGGTGCTATCAGCATCCTCTCCGCGACCCGTACGGCATACGCGCAGGAGAACACCAACCTGAACCGCAGTGTATGCCAGGCGCTGTTCGAGCACACGAACACGTTCCATTACGAAACTACGCTGGGTGAAGCGATCGCGGCAGGTAAGAACAAACTCAATAACGACGATAATAAACTGACCTACGTCCTGCTCGGTGACCCGGCTTTGCGGCTCAATTTTCCGACGGATTATTGGGTACAGACGAATACACAGATCGATACCCTCAATGCGCTCAGCGTGCAGCACGTCTCGGGACAGATCATCGATGAGGACAGCCTGTTAGTGAGTGACTTCAACGGAACGGTGGATATCACCATCTACGACAAAATGCAGTCCATCCCCACGCGTGACAATGATCAGGCGGGCGGTGATCCGGAAGTGGTGGCGTATAACGACTACCCGGGTACGATCTTCTCCGGCTCAACGCAGGTGAAGAACGGCGCTTTCGAATACACGTTCATGGTGCCCAAGGATATCCGCTATAACTACGGCAACGGACGTATGGTGTACTATGCGCACGACACAACCTACAACGAGGACGCCGTAGGCCATTTCGAGCAGTTTGTGCTCGGAGGTACGGGTTCGATCTTCACAACCGACACCGTTGGTCCGACGATGGTCATCTATCTGAATACCCCTGCGTTCCGCAACGGCGATAAGACCTATGCTACCCCGCGGTTCTTTGCCGAACTGGAAGACGATCACGGTATCAACACCGCCGGGGCGGGTATAGGACATGACCTGATGCTCGTGGTGGATAACGATCCGAAGATGACGTATTCGATCAATGAGTATTTCATCGCAGAGAGCGATAGTTATCAGCGAGGCAAAGTGAGCTATCTGATGAACGAATTGCCCGACGGCCCGCATAGTCTGACCTTCCGCGCATGGGACTTGCTCAACAACAGTACAACGCAGAGTCTGAACTTTATCGTGGAGGCAGGTCTTGATCCGACCATCTCGTCCGTCATCACCTACCCCAACCCCGTTCAACAGAGCGGAACGATCCATATGATCGTCAATTATGACCAACCCGATGAGTTGCTCAGTACGGAGCTCTATCTGTACACGCTCAGCGGACAGAAAGTATATAGTAGCACACAGGAAAACCCCGACGTCGTAACCATCAACTTATCTGAGTTGGGTCTCCAGCCGGGCGTATATATGTACACAATACGAATCAAATCCGAGACCAGCAAATACAGCTCCAACTCGGGTAAAATAATAGTAACAAAATAGCCTATGAAACATATCGCTTGAAGATTTAGATTGTAAATTTCGAAATTTAACAAAACAACAATAACAACAAACAATGAAAAAAATTCTTTTATCTCTCGCAGCTCTCGCGCTGGCTGTATCGGTGAGCGCACAAGCTGAACGGACACCGAATCCCGTTATCACGGCCATGCCGTCTCTGTCTATTGCACCAGATGCGCGTGCAGCAGGTCTGGGTGATGTCGGTGTTTCTACGGAAGCAGATTTTAACTCGCAGTACTGGAACCCTGCCAAGTATGCGTACATGTACACCAACGGTGGTATCACCGCGAACTACACGCCGTGGTTGCGTAAGTTGGTAGGTGACATCGACTTGGCTTACCTCGCAGGTTTTTATAACTTCGGCGACCTCGCCGGTGGTATCGGTGCGAGCTTCACGTATTTCTCGATGGGTGATGTAGCGTTGACCGATCGCGACGGAACGAAACTGCAGGATGTACGTCCGAACGAGTGGGCACTCGACCTCAGTTATTTCCGTAAACTGCACGAGTATGTATCTATGTCGGTTGCCGTTCGTTTCCTCTATTCGGATCTTAACAACGGTGTTAACAAAGAGACTGACATGCACCCGGCATGGACGATGGCAGCAGACATCGGTCTGTACTATCGCCAACCGTTTGAGTTGCCGATGGGTACGAGCCACCTCTCTTTGGGTTTCACCCTTAAGAACCTTGGTGGTAAGATGACCTATGCCGATGACGGTAGCAGTAACTTCATTCCTACCAGCATGAACATCGGTATGAGCTATGAGTTGCCGTGCGACAAGTACAACTTCCTGACCTTCACCGTGGAGGCTAACAAGATGCTCGTTCCGACCCGTTACTCGAACAAGACGCCGGGCTTCGATCCGAACGATGAGACCACCTGGAAGATGCAGGACAAGGACTATGCAGACCTCAACCCTGCTAAGGGATGGTTCCAGTCCTTCGCGGATGCACCGCTGGGTACCAAAGAGGAGTTTGAGGAAGTACGCTGGGGCGCAGGTATCGAGTACTCGTACAACAAGCAGTTCTTCGCTCGCGTAGGTTACAGCTACGAGAACTACTACAAAGGTAACCGTAACGTCGTTACTTTCGGTGCCGGTTTCCACCTCTCGATCGTGACCCTTGATGTGTCGTATTGCGTGGGTTTGGCTTCGTCCAACCCGTTGGATCAGACCATGCGTTTCACGCTGGGCTTCGATCTCTACGGCATCAAGGACTTGGTTAACAACCGCAAGAACAAAACGAAGTAATTTAATTCGATGCGCATAGGCTTCGGATATGATGTACATCAATTTTCCCCTGACCGCAAATTGTGGTTAGGGGGAATTGAGGTGCCATACGAGCAGGGCTTGCTGGGTCATTCGGATGCCGATGTGGTTATTCATGCGCTGTGTGACGCAATCTTAGGCGCGGCAGCCATGCGCGATATCGGTTATCATTTTCCGGACACCAAAGGCAATGAGTTCGAGGGCATCGATTCCAAGATCCTTCTCCGTCGCGTGATGGAGATGATTCGTGAGGCGGGCTACGAACTCGGTAACTGCGACATCACTATCTGCGCGCAAGCGCCTAAACTCAACCCCTATATAGACGCCATGCAGGCTTGTCTGGCTGAGGTGATGGGGGTAGCAACTAACCAAGTGAGCCTCAAAGCGACCACCACCGAGCATCTGGGCTTCGTGGGACGCAAAGAAGGTATCGCGGCATACGCCGTAGCATTGATACAATGAGTCTTTTTCTCGCCATTAGTCTTTCATTAATCGCCGATCTGTTTCAGATAGGTGGAACTCCGCATGTGATCGAGCGGGCGGAGAACTACGAGCGTATCGCACTGACGGACAGCAGCACGATGGAGGTCTATAAAGGAACGGACTCGATATTGGTCGTCATGACGGCCTGCGCACCGCAATGCTCCTCGTGCGCGCGTATATATAATAAGGAGTGGAAACTGATTGCCACGCCTCAACCACCCTTCTCTTCCGTCTTCCCGCTCGCTACGATCGAGAACGGACGGATCATCTGGAAGGACAACGATACTTGGGAATACTGATGGAATTTCCGATTTATTTAGTGGGCTACATGGGCGCGGGGAAGACCACCGCGGGACGATTGCTGGCAGATAAACTCGGTTGGCATTTTGTTGATCTGGACGATGCCTTCGAGCAGATCCACGGCCTCAGTACGGCGGATTATATCCGTCGGTACGGTCTGGAGGAGTTCCGTAAGAAAGAGAAATACGTGGTTGAAGACTTAGCGGATCAAGTACCCTTTGAGCATGTCATCTACGCTACCGGAGGCGGCTATCCGTGTTGGGAGGATAACATGGATTGTCTGCGCGAGTTAGGCACCAGTATCTATATCCGCTGGAAACCCGAGCACTTGGCCAAACGGCTCAGTCTGACGGACTTGAGCGAGCGACCGGTCTTACAAGGTCGCACAGAAAAGGAGCTACTCGAATTCATAGCTCCTCAATTAGCCGCGCGTGAACCGTTCTATGCACGCGCACATCACATTCTCGATGTAGAAGTCTGCGACGAGCAGTCCGATGAGTGGATTGCCGAGCAGTTATTTCGCTTGATACGCTAACGCGTATAGTTTCATTTGTTTGAGCATGGCAACGACGCCGTTGCTGCGGGTCGGACTCAGGTGCTCCTGCAGTCCTATGCGGTCGATGAAATAGAGGTCGGCCTTGAGTATCTCTGCCGGCGTATGGTCGCTCAGTACGGAAATCAGCAGCGCTACTATTCCTTTCACCAACAGCGCATCCGAATCGCCTTTGAAGTGCAACTTCCCATCCTGCATCTTCGCCGTGAACCATACCTTCGACTGACAGCCGTCGATGAGGTTCGAGTCCGTCTTATCTTCCGCAGGAAGGGGGTTTTTCTTCAACTCATTCGCATACTCCACAATGAGCTGGTACCGCTCCATCCAATCATCGAAAGCTTCGAACTCCTCGATGATCTCGTCTTGTATCTCGTTAATGGATTTTGCCATTCTCAAACAGCAGTTTGCGTCCGGGATATTGTTCCGGCCAGTTCAGGTTATGGGTGGACATCAACACGGTGATGCCGGCCTGCGAGATAGCGTAGAGCAAGTCCATGATCTCCTTGCCCGTCTCGGCATCGAGGTTACCCGTCGGCTCGTCCGCGAGGATCATCTCCGGCGAGTTGAGCAGCGCGCGGGCAATGACCACACGTTGTTGCTCACCTCCGGATAACTCGTAGGGTTTCTTATAGGCTTTCGTTTCCATGCCTACCTGCTCCAAGATCTCATGCACATGCGCGTGCATCAGTTTCTTGTCTTTCCATCCCGTTGCGCGGAGCACGAACAGCAGGTTCTCCTCCACCGAGCGGTCGGTCAGCAGTTTGTAGTCCTGGAAGATGATACCCAGACGGCGACGCAGGTAGGGCAGTTTACGGCGACGGATCTTCGTCATGTCGTACTCTAACACACGCGCCTCGCCCGAAGCGATAGGCAGCGCACCGTAGATCGTCTTCATCAGACTCGATTTGCCGCTACCTACCTTACCCAACAGGTAGATCATCTCGCCGTTCTCAACCTTCAGGTTGACGTCATGGAGCACGATCTGATCTGCCTGATGAATCGCTACGTTCTTATATTCGATTAGAGCCATTATTCCTCGTCCATTTTCTTTTCGATCTCAGCCAGTTGTGCCTTGAGATCGTCGATCTTCTTCTGCATCGACTCCACGAGCTTGTTCGCCGTCTTGGACTTCGCCGTGAAGAAGAGGATGTTGTTCTCCGCGGTCTTCACCTCTTGTTTGAGTCGCTCGTGCATGCGGCGCAGGTTGTCACCGCCCTTGGCCACATAGGCCTTACGCTGCTCTTCACGCTCTTTGGCGCGCTCCTCGCGGGCTTTCTGACGCTCCAGATACTCTTTATGACGCTGCTCACGCTCTTTGCGGCGCTCGCGCAGCTCGATGAAGAACTCTTTCTTCGTTGCGAAGAAACGGTCGCACTCGGCGCGGTAGGTCTCGTAGATGGACTGGTTGTGCTTCTTCGGCGCAAAACCGATCTTACGCCATGCCGTCTGCAACTCCTGCACCTTCGCCGTCGCCTCTTCCCACTGTTTGAGGTTCCACGGCTCGCCGTTGATGATCGGCTCGTTGATGGCTTTCATCTGCTCGATGATGGCCTGCTTGGCCTCGAGATTAGCCTGCTCTTTGGCATGCAGCTCGTCAAAATACGCCTGATGTTTCTTATTGATGATGGTGGACGCCGTCTTGAAGCGGTTCCAGAGATCTTCGCGCAACTCACGAGCGATAGGGCCTATCTCTGCCCACTCGTCATGCAGTTGTTGCAGCGCACGCGATGCCTCCACGATATTACCGTTGTTCTGCAGCTTCTCGGCAGCCTCGCAGAGCAAGGTCTTGAGCTCCAGATTCTTCTTGAAATCCAGATCGCGCAGCTCGATATTGATCTTCACCAGGTCGTAGAACTGCTCCTGGTACTGCTGATACGCCTTACGGAGCGCCTGTGTATCGGTAGCCGGAACGGCACCGATCTTCTTCCACTCTGCCTGCAACTCGCGCATCCGCTGGAGGTTCGCCATCACGCCGTCGGCGTCACCGCCCTCCACCATCTTCTGCATCTCTTCGAGGATGGCTTTCTTGCGCGCGAGGTTCTCCTTTTCTACTTTAGCCTGCTCAGCCGTCTCCTCTGCACGTTTGGCTTTATAGACACTCAGCAATTCTTTGAATTGCTCTTCGTGTGCACTCGCCTCTTCCACTACCTCATCGGTGATAGTATAGAACTGCGTTTTCAGATGATCTACTTGCTCTTTGATGTCTGCGACGTTCTGCTCAAGAAGTCCCTTGAGTTCGTCAATAATCTCTTGTCTTGTGTTTGCCATAACTGTCTTTTTTTGCACTGCAAAAACCTTTGCGGCTGCAAAGGTACTACAAAAATTGCATATATGCAAATTTTGGGACATTTTTTTGATCGAAAATACGCCGGAGAGGGGTTCGATGGCGAGTTTGGATGGGGTTAAGACGGAAGTTGATGGGCTCAAAGGAGACGGGTTCGGCGTGGCGGAACTCAGCGCTTTGACGCTGAGCAGGGAACGAACAAAGATCTACATTGACGGTCGCTTCCTCGGTTTGTTTAGCGGCAGCTTGGAGTTCACGATAGATGGCTACGTAGGCATATTGGTAGAAGCGGGAATAGGGCTTCATACCGGGTTCGGGCTTCTCGCCGCCTTTGAAGACTTTGAAATAGTGGTTCAAGAAGCGGAGATGCCACTCGAGGCCGGTACGGGATGTGTCGTGTTCAAGGGCGTGGGCTTGGCGTTGGGCTTCTTTGATGAGTTCGCGGTTAGCTACGCAGGCTGCAGACCAAGTCTTGGGGAAATGG
>CAMHQP010000020.1 GCA_946187555.1 uncultured Bacteroidales bacterium | reverse complement strand
GTACCGGCAGAGATCGGTTATCAGAACGTCCTCATGAAGAAGGGTGCGGTTAAGTCCATCATCACCAAGGTCATCAAGACCTGCGGTGTGGCTCGTGCTGCACAGTTCCTCGACGACATCAAGGACCTCGGTTACTACCGCGCTTTCAAGGGTGGTCTGTCCTTCAACTTGAACGATATCATCATCCCGGAGGAGCGTAAAGATCAGATCGCACAAGGTAACGCCATCGTCGATGACCTCTATGCGAACTACACCATGGGTCTCATCACCGACGACGAGCGCTATCGTAAGACCGTCGATACATGGAAAGAGATCGATGAGAAACTCAAGAAGATCGTCATGAAGCACATGGAGGAAGCGGAAGAAGGCTTCAACTCTGTTTTCATGATGATGGACTCCGGTGCCCGTGGTAACGCCGATCAGATCAAGCAGTTGGCGGGTATCCGTGGTATCATGGGTAAGCCGTTGAAAGCAGGATCCACCGATACACGTACCGATATCGAGAACCCGATTCTCGCGAACTTCAAAGAAGGTATGTCCGTGCTCGAGTACTTCATCTCTACCCACGGTGCCCGTAAGGGTCTGGCTGATACCGCTTTGAAGACCGCCGATGCCGGTTACCTCACCCGTCGTCTCGTCGATGTGTCGCACGATGTCATCATCAATGAGGAAGACTGTGGTACCCTCCGTGGTCTGCCTACACGCGCCGTCAAGGATGGCGACCGCGTCGTTGCTTCCCTCAGCCAGCGTATCCTCGGACGTGTATCCGTACACGATATCCACGATAATGAGGGTAACCTCATCGTCGAGGCAGGCGAAGAGATCCGCGAGGCTCAATGCGAGGCTATCGAGGCTGCTGGTATTGAAGAGGTAGTCATCCGCTCGGTACTCACCTGCGAGTCCAAGCACGGCGTATGCGCGAAGTGCTACGGTCGTAACCTCGCATCTCGTAAGATGGTGCAGAAAGGTGAAGCCGTCGGCGTCATCGCTGCACAGGCCATCGGTGAGCCGGGTACTCAGTTGACCCTCCGTACCTTCCACTCCGGTGGTTTGGCCGGTGGTTCGGCTGCACAGAGCACCTATGATCTTACCCGTGAAGGTATCGTTGAGATCGAAGATCTCCGTACCATCACTACCGCTGCAGGAGACGTCATCGCTGTCAGCCGTAAGAACACCCTCAACCTCAAGGATGAGAAGACAGGTGTCATCTTGGCTACCTTCGATATCCCGTACTCCGCGAAACTGTTCGTCACCCCGGGCGAAAAATACCCGAAGGGTACACGCGTCTGCGAGTGGGATTCCTATAAGATTCCTTTGCTTATCGAGCAAGACGGTATCATCCGTTTTGAGGACGTCATTGAAGGTGTAACCTGCAAGACCGAGACCGATGAGCAGACCGGTAAACGTGAGGTATATATCACCGAGTCCAAAGACAAGACCAAACTGCCGCAGGCACATATCGTGGACAAGGCCGGCAACGTCCTTCGTTCCTACAACCTGCCTGTGAAGGCGAACCTCGATGTCAAGGACGGCGATCAGGTTAAGATCGGTGACACCCTCTTCTCGATGGCACGCGCTAAGAACAGCGGCGGTGATATCACCTCCGGTCTTCCGCGTATCACGGAGCTCTTCGAGGCACGTAACCCGTCTAACCCTGCAATTGTTGCCGAGATCGATGGTGAGATATCCTATGGTAAGATCAAGCGTGGTAACCGCGAGTTGTTTATTACCTCCAAGCTCGGCGAACAGAAGGCTTACCTCATCCCGCTGACCAAGCAGATCCTCGTACAGGAAGGTGACTTCGTACGTGCAGGTGCTCCGCTCTCTGACGGCGCCATCACCCCGGATGACATCTTGGCTATCCAGGGACCGAACGCTGTACAGAACTACATCGTCAACGAGGCACAGGCTGTGTACCGTATGCAGGGTGTGGAGATCAACGATAAGCACTTCGAGATCATCGTGCGTCAGATGATGCGCAAGGTCGAGATCCTCGAACCGGGTGATACCCGTTACCTCGAGGGCGATATCATCGATAAACTCGACTTCCTCGAGGAGAACGATCGTATCTGGGGACGCAAAGTCGTTACCGATGCCGGTGATTCCGAGAACCTCCACGAGGGTCAGATCGTCACCGCACGTCGTCTCCACGATGAGAACAGCTCGCTCCGTCGCCGCGATAAGAAACTCGTTCAGGCACGTGATGCAGAGTGCGCAACCGCAAAGCAGATACTCCAGGGTATCACCCGCGCTGCACTCGGCACCAAGTCCTTCATGTCCGCTGCCTCCTTCCAGGAGACCACCAAGGTACTCAACGAAGCCGCTATCCGCGGTAAAGTCGATAACCTCGAGGGTATGAAAGAGAACGTTATCTGCGGTAACCTCATCCCGGCTGGTACCGGACTCCGCGACTTCGCGAAGATCACCGTCCACAACGCCGAGGAGTACGCAGCTATCCAAGCTGCCCGCGAGGCTGCCGAAGCCGCCCTCAACGGCAACGATCAGTTCTAATCCGTCTACGGATCAATATTAATGACAAAAAGGAGAAGCATCGAACTTCTCCTTTTTGTTTGGGGGATTCCTTCTTTTTTTTTTCGGGGGATTCCTTTTTTTGCTTTGCTTTTCTTTGTTTCCTTTTCCCTTGCAGAGCTCGGACATAGGCAGATGCCCACTTGGCGCCGTAGCCCGGTACTCTCTCCGCGTTCGTGCCGTTCTGGCTTGCGGAGCGTCCGGTAGCTATTCGTACATTGGGGTCCCCAAAACAAGTTACTTTTTTGGGGAAAGCGTAGCGCAAGGCGTAGTGCTATCACAAGGGCATCGCCCGTAGTCGCACGAGCCTTAGCGCAAGCGCACCGCCCTGCCCGCTCCGCAAGCCCCCCGCGCCGTGTAGCTTCGTCAATTACGCGGGATATTATCCCGCATGTAGTTCCCATTTTGGCTATTAGGGGGTACCTCCGGTGCCGCACCCCGCTGCGTTTTTTTCTCTTTTTTCTTGCATATGTCATTTTTTTGTTGTACTTTTGCACCGCAAAGATAAGGATGCGTATCTCGATTGGACATAGTATGGTATGGGTGGCTCTCCTGTTTTTGACAGCATGTCATGAGCAGGATGCTGCCTTGCGCGAGGTGGACGCATTGATTGCTGCGCACCAGACCGTTCAGAACCGCTATCAGGCGCACTTGGATTCATTATATACGCGCTACCAATGTGCACAGATGACGGATGAGGAGCAATTTGAGTGGTGCGGCAGATTCTTTGATATGTATCGCGGTTTCAACCTCGATTCGCAATTGGTGTATGTACAAAAACGCCTTGAGTTGGCTGAGCGCTTGGATGCTCCTCGCTATAGTCAGTTAGCACAGATGAACAGGGCGGAGGTGTTGATGCGTTCGGGTATGTATCATGAATCACTCTGCACATTGGATCATTTGAATATATCGGCCGATGAGGCTTTGCGCCCTTATTACTATCATCTGCGCCGGACGCTGTACGGGCTGATGGAAGATTTTGCAGTGACCGAGATAGAGCAAAAGCGGTACCATCGTCTAACGCAAGACTATCGCGATTCTATTTTGCAGATAGAACCTGAAAACAGTTTCATTTACGAACTGGTACGTGCCGATGCACTCTGCGCTGACGGACGTAATCATGAGGCGCTGAAAGTGTTGGATGCGTATGAGTCCACCGGTAGGGTGATGGCAAATCAACAATGTATCTTCTCCATCACCCGTGCGCAAGTGTATCGGGCGTTAGGCAACCGCGCCGAAGAGAAACGCGATCTGATTATCTCTTCCTGTGCCGATTTGCGAGGTTATACTCGGGAGTATATCGCGTTGCGCGATCTGGCTATCATGCTATATGAGGAAGGGGATATAGACCGGGCACATGTGTATATCCACCGATGTATCGAGGATGCAAAAACCGGCGGTATGCGCAGTCGTTCACTGGAAATCAGTACCGTGTATCCCATTATTGAAAGTGCCTACCAGAGGCAAGAGATAGTTCGCGAACGGACATTATATGGCTTGATTGCCAGTATCGCCCTGCTGGCGGGAATGTTGGGCTTATTCCTTATTTATAGCGCGCGCAAGCGTAAACAGTTGCAACAAAGTAACCACATCCAAACCGTCTATATCGGTCATTACATGGAGATGGCTTCCGTGCTGATCGAACGGTTCGAAAACTGGCGTAAGACGCTGAATACGCATGCGAAAGCAGGAGATCTCAAACGTCTCCAAACCGATCTCGCTTCGCAGCATTTTACCCAAGAACAACTCAATATCTTCTATCGTGACTTCGATGAAGCTTTCTTGGCTATCTTCCCGGATTTTGTAGAAGAGATAAAAGCGTTATTGATCGAAGGAACGGAGTTTAACATCAAGCCAGGCGAGCGTTTGAATACCGATTTGCGTGTGCTCTGTTGCATTCGTCTGGGAATCACCGACAGCAAGCAGATAGCCTCTTTCTTGCGTTATTCGCTTTCTACTATTTATAATTCCCGTACCCGAATGCGCAATTTGGCAAAGGGAAACCGGGAGGAATTTGAACAAAAGGTCGCTACTTTTTAGCATTCCTCGTGTATTATATAAAATCCTGTAATTGAGTGAATTAGTAAATTTTACGTTTGCTAATTCACTACTTTTTATGTATGCGCTCTTGTGTACGTAATAGAAAAGCAGTACCTTTGCAACGTGATCGTACAATCATATTGTTTAACCTTTTAAAATTTTGTATTATGAAAAAAATCTTTTCTCTCTTTGTAATCGCATTGGTTTCAGTAACGACTATGATGGCTCATCCGGGTCGTTTGTATTTGATTGGTGATGCAACTCCCAATGGTTGGGACTTAAATGCGGCCGCACTTATGCTGACGGTGGATGACGGCGTGTATGAGTGGGTTGGTGACCTCGCAGCCGGTGAACTCAAATTTCTGGAAAATCCGAATTGGATGCCTTCCTATGGCCCGGCTACGAATGGAGATGCATTGGCCTCCGGTACGATGGTGAAGCGCGAGCAGGAACTGCAGGAAAACGATAACAAGTATGTGGTTGCTGCCGGCCGTTATTCGCTGCGTATCGATTTGACGGGTGAGAATCCGCAATTAACTGTTGAAGATGGTACCGGTATGGAGGATAAAGGATTTAGCAGCCATTATCCGGCGGCTATCTATCCGATTGGTTCATCTACAGTAGGAGGATGGGATCTTGCGTTAGCAGCAGAGTGGTCAGAAACAGCTTTTAATAGCGGTATTTATCAAGGTGAGATTGCGCTCCATAGCGGTGAATTGAAGTTCTTGCACCAACGCAATTGGGGTAAAGCATACGGCGCTACGGTGGCAGACACACCGGTAACTGACGAAGGCGAATTCGCTATTATGATTACCGATGATGGCAATGATAATAAGTTTGCCGTTTCTTTGGCAGAAGAGGCTACGTACTATGTTACGGTAAACGCTGTTACGAATCAGCTTATCCTTTCGCTCAACGATCCTTCCGGCATGGAGAGTATTATGTCGGAGAACGCCATCGAAGGAGTATACGATCTGCAAGGTCGTATGGTAGCTCTTTCTCCGGAGGGTCTTCCTGCCGGACTGTATATCCTGAAAGGCATTCATCAAACGTATAAAATAATCATTAAGTAATATTCTATGAGGAAGAGACGAGCCAAACTCTCCATGCTATGGCTGTTCCTTGCCTGTGCACTCTCATTGAGTGCGCAGGTAAGTGGCGTCATTGTGGATGAAACGGGCGAGCCGATTATCGGAGCCAGTATCTTGGAAAAGGGTACAACCAATGGAACGATTACCGATTTTGACGGTAACTTTACCTTGGATGTCGCCGAAGGAGCCACGCTGGAGATCAGTTATGTCGGTTATGCTACACAGTCCTTGGCAGCGGCTGCCGGTATGCGCGTGGTGCTCAAGGAAGACACGGAGGTGCTGGAAGAAGTTGTGGTGGTCGGATATGGCGTGCAGAAAAAAAGCGACTTAACCGGTTCTATCTCCCAGGTAAGCGAAAAAGATCTGCAGAAGACACCGGCTCCCTCTTTGGGCTCGGCGCTGGAAGGTCGTGCTGCGGGTCTCCAAGTAACAGGTGTAGGTGCGCCGGGTGACAATGTCCGGCTGACCATCCGTGGTGTCGGAAGTATCGAAAACTCCGATCCGTTGATTGTCATTGACGGTGTACCGACTGATGTGCCGCTAAACATGATCAATATGGATGATGTGGCGAGTGTCGACGTGCTGAAGGACGCTTCGGCAACGGCCATATATGGTAGTCGTGGTGCATATGGTGTGGTGATTATAACGACCAAAAGAGGAGAGAATGAGAAAGGTCATATTTCCCTCAAGGGTTCGTTTGGTTTTGATCAACTCCAGCGTACTTTACCGCTACTCAAAGCCTATCAGTTTGCTTCGTTGCATAACGAGATGATGGCGAATGCAGGGGAACCGCAAAACCCTGCTTTTGCGGATCCGAAAGCCTTGGGCGATGGAACGGACTGGATGTCGGAGTTATGGCAGTTCGCTCCTACACAGAACTACAGTCTCAGCTATTCCGGCGGAAACCAGAAATCCAATTTTTATGTGTCCGGTGCGTTCTATGACCAAAAAGGTATCATCAAAACGACTGCTTATCGGCGTATCACGCTTCAGTTTAACCACGACACGCAGATACTTAACTGGTTGAAGTTCGGACATAAACTCAGCCTCAACCATGATGTCAAATCCGGCGGAGAATATAATATCCAAAATACGATGCGCGCGTTACCTACGCAGGCAATTTTTAATGAGGACGGCAGTTGGGCAGGACCGGTAGGTTTGGCTATGTACGTGGGTGATATCGCCAATCCGATAGGAAAGATGAAGATGAACACCAATAGCACCAAAGGTTATAACCTGCTAGGAAATATCTATGCAGAAATCAAACCGCTGGATTGGTTGATCTTCAAGACTACGTTTGGTATGCAGGTGATGTATTGGGATAAGCAGAGTTGGACGCCGGCGTACGATTGGCAACCGATTGCCCAACCGGAATCGCAGGTGTTCCGTTCGTTCGATAAGAGTATCACCTGGCTGTGGGACAACACGCTATCGTTCGTCAAGACATTTAAGGAAAAACATAACTTCACTGCCATGATCGGTTCGTCCATGCAGGCGAACGACTATGAGTTTATGAGCGGTGCCGTGCAGGGCTTCGTTTCGGAGAATGCGCGTCAGCTCAGTAACGGTCTCTTGGAACCGACTATTTATGGCAATAAATCCGATTGGGCACTGCTCTCGTTCATGGGACGAGTGACGTACGGATATGACAACCGCTATTTGTTGACCGCTACCTTCCGTGCCGACGGTTCGAGTCGTTTTGCGAAAAAGAACCGCTGGGGATATTTCCCCTCGGTGGCCTTGGCTTGGCGTATGAGTGAGGAGCATTGGTTTAAGAAATCCTTCTGGCTCACGGATCTTAAGTTACGCGCCGGTTATGGTTTGACGGGTAATCAGGCGAGTGTGGGCAATTATGCGTATGCCAGCAAACTTCAGACTGTGCAATACTCTTTTGGAGACAAACAGGTCGGTGGATTAGCTCCGTGGGAGTTACCGAACCCCAATGTACGTTGGGAGACGGTAGAGCAGTATAACGTCGGTGCTGATTTTGCTTTCTTTGATCAACGGCTTCATGCTACGGTCGATTGGTATATCAAGAACACCAACGACATGCTCGTTCCTATGTCCGTACCTATCAGTAGCGGTTATTCAGACGAAGCTGTACCGCGAATCAATGCAGGTAAAATGCGCAATACGGGTGTAGAGGTGAGCATGAATAGTCTGAACTTCAAGAATAAGAATTTCACTTGGACCACTACCGTTAATTTTGCGTACAACCACAACGTCATCCTGTCGCTCAACGACGATGTTCCGATGTATTTTGACTGCAATATTCATAAGGTCGGTTGTCCTGTGGCTGCTTTCTACGGCTACGTGACGGATGGAATCTTCCAGACCCAGGACGAAGTGGATCAGCATGCGGTACAGACCATCGGTAGTGACAAATATACGAGCACCCAACCCGGTGATATCCGTTTTAAAGACCTTAACGGGGATGGTGTCATCAACGAAGATGACCGTACTATCCTGGGGTCACCGACGCCTTCATGGACCTTCTCGATGAACAATCGCTTTGAGTTCTACGGTGTGGATATAGAGCTGTACCTGCAGGGAGCTGCCGGGAACATGATTTATAATGGCAACCGTTCTACCTTGGAAGCCATGTCCGTGGCGCAGAACCAGTTGACTTCGACGCTCGATCGTTGGCGTCCGGATCATCACTCCACCACCATGCCGCGTGCCGTGTTCTCAGATCCTAACAAGAACAACCGCGTCAGCGACCGTTTCCTCGAGAAAGGAGATTACCTGCGTCTGAAGAGTATCACCATTGGATACACGCTACCCAAGCAGCTGACGATGAAAGCGCATATGGAAGAGGTACGTTTCTCGGTATCCGGGCAGAACCTCTACACCTTCACACGCTATACAGGACTCGATCCCGAGGTGGGAGGAAGCGGTATAGACAGCAATGTATATCCGCTCACGCGAAACTTTACGTTTGGACTTAACATCACCTTCTAATGCATATGAATATGAGAAAGATATTGTACATAGTATTAATGGCGTTAGCGGTCTCTTCCTGCAACTTTCTGGAGCGTCAACCTTACGATTCCGTCGATACCACGAATGGTTTCCAGACGGCCGCAGATGCTGAAGCAGCGGTGAATGCATGTTACCAACCGCTCCAATGGGCCAAACTGTATAACATGCGTATATGGACGCTGGATATTATCGCCAATGAGAGTGAAGTGGGAGCCGGAGGCGGTACGGACGGATTGGAAACAACCGAGATGGCGAACTTCATTGCCACGGCCGATAACTTTGCCGCTTTGGATTTATGGCGTGGACCATCTCCAGGTATCCTGCGCTGTAATTTTGTGCTCAAGAATGTGCCGGATATGCAGATAGACAATGATTTGAAAAACCGCATGCTGGGAGAAGCCTATTTCTTACGCGCGCATTACTACTTTATATTAGTGCGCCTGTTCGGTGGGGTACCGATGCCGACCGAGCCGCTGACCTCAGACAGTCCGCTAAAGATGCCAAGGGCGACGGTAGAAGAGGTCTATGACTTGATCATGGCAGATCTGAACCAGGCGATTACGCGACTGCCGCAACGCAGCAGTTATGGATCGAAACAGATCGGACGTGCTACCCGTGAAGCCGCCATGGCAGAGATGGCGCGCGTACACCTGACGTATACGCATAATTATAATGAGGTGGTGCGCCTCTGTCAGGATATCACCGCCATGGGGTACCAACTGGCACCGGACTATGCTGATAATTTCAACCCTGCCAAACAGAATGGGGTAGAGTCCATTTTTGAAGTGCAATACTACGGTAAAACGAACTATGATTTCTGGGCGAATGAGAACCAGGCATCGTGGATCAGTACTTTCCAGGGACCGCGTAACTCCGGTATGGCGGCCGGTTGTTATGGTTGGAACCAACCTACGGCGGAGTTCGTTAGCCAGTATGAACCGGGGGATCTGCGAAAAGACAAGACTATTTTCTATGCCGGTTGCCCGACTTTCGACGGCTATACCTACTCTAGCAGTTACTCGAAAACCGGATATAACGTGCGCAAGTTCCTCTTGACGAAGGCGCAGTCTCCGGATTACAACACGAGTAACCAGAACTGGGTTGTGACCCGTTATGCGGATGTGCTGCTTATGGAAGCGGAAGCGCTCAATGAGTTAGGTCGAACCACCGAAGCGGAAGCACCGCTCTATCAGGTGCGTAAGCGTGCCGGACTCACCAGCCGTGCGCAGATAGAAGGATTAACGCAGGCGCAGATGCGA
Source organism: uncultured Bacteroidales bacterium (assembly GCA_946187555.1). Lineage (GTDB taxonomy): Bacteria > Bacteroidota > Bacteroidia > Bacteroidales > Paludibacteraceae > Colicola. The sequence continues at coordinate 14,458 of CAMHQP010000020.1, read as the reverse complement.
GACAAGATTATCCATGAGCGCCGTATCGAATTGGCGTTTGAAGGACATCGCTGGTTCGATATGTTGCGCTATCCGAATAACTACGCTCTCACTTTCCTGCATTCCGTGGGTAAGACCAATGCCACATCGAAGCATCTGCTCTTCCCGATCCCGATGCAGGAGATAGAAGCAAATGAATTATTAACGCAAAACCCGGGTTATTGATATGAGTAATTTTAGATTTATCTGTTTTGTACTTTGTGCGTTATGTCTCTTCTCGTGCCAAAAACCGCAGGATGAACCGCAACGCGATGAATCGTTGGTGCTCAAGGCATTGCATGATTCGGTGGTATGCAACAGCCGTATGGGTGACCAGATGGCGATGCAACTGACTTGGACTGCCGGAACCAACCATGGTACGGGTTCGGCTATCGCTTATACGATCGATATGAATCTGGCAGATAGCGCGTTGGATAACGGTTTGCATTTCGAGATCGGTCGCACGATGGACCGTACCTTTGCTTTGACCCATCGTCAGTTGATCGACTCGGTGCTTCCGTTTTTCGCTTCGGTGAAGGACAATGAGCCCACGCGTTTTGCAATGCGGGTACGTGCCAAAGTGCTGATGTCAGGAGAACAGCAGGTATCGGAGATACTGCCGGTGTCTATCGTGCGGAACCTGGCAGACACTACCCGCCTGTATCTGATCGGAGACGCTATGCCGAACGGATGGGATAGAGACCATGCCGCACAGCTGCAGTGGGATATGAGTACGCTCTCGGGTTATACCTGGACTGGTAAGATGCATAAAGGCGAGTTCAAGATTCTGGCTACCACCGAGGATTGGATCCCGTGCTACGTACGCGATGCGCAGGATGAAACGCATATGCTCTATTGGTCAGAGACTGAGACGCAAGATGATCTGAAGTGGGCTATTGAGGCGCCTGGCAGTTACACCATCGATGTGGATACCAAAGCGCTCACGATAACCATCACTGTCAATGAGATCACGGAGTTATATGATCATATGTATATGATCGGTGATGCGACTCCCGGTGGGTGGAGTTGGGATCATCTGACCTCTATGCAACACCCTGAGAAAGACCTCTTTATCTACGAAGGAGCTCTGAACGCAGGACAGATTAAGTTCCCTACCGAGATCAAGTCCGATTGGTCGGGTGAGATGCTCTATGCCCCGACACCCGATTGCCCGGTTTCGGAGAATGGTACGTTTGAGATTCATACCGGTGATCCGGATAATAAATGGGTCGTTCCGGCTGCAGGCAACTGGAGCATTACGATTAACATCCAAGACACCACTATATCCTTTAAACAATTATGAAAAAGATGTCACTAATTTGCATATTGTATTCTGTACTCTTTGCGAGCTGTAATATCAATGAACCGACGCAGGATCCTGTCACCTACGGTGAGACTTATATCCCGTACCTGATGAGCACGGACAAAGCCTGCTATGCCCCCGGGCAGAAGGTGTCGTTTACGCTCAATAACCTGCCGGAAGGTACGGTGACTGTGCGATACCAACACCTCGGTCAAACGCTGAGCGAGCAGACCGTCACGGGTAAACAATGGACTTGGCAACCGCCGGCTGATGACTATCAGGGGTATATGGCGGAGTTGCATGCTTTCGCCAACGGAAAAGACAGTGTGTTTGCCACGATCGGTATTGATGTATCATCCGATCCGATCCGTTATCCGCGTAACGGTTTCCTGTCCACCTACGGTGCCATGTCTGATAAGGATATAGCTGCCGTCATGGATAACCTCAACCGCTATCACATCAACTATGTGCAGTTTCAGGATTGGCACTGGAAGCACCATCATCCGCTGGGAGGAAGTGCTACCCAACCGATGGATGTGTGGACCGATATCATCTCCCGTAACTGCTACCGCGCTACGGTGCAGGGCTATATTGACGCTTCGCATGCACGCGGTATGAAGACATTATACTATAACCTCGGCTACGGTGTGCTCGAAGACTATGAGACGGATGGCGTGAGTCGCGAATGGCTGCTCTATCTGGATCAGAACCATCGCACGCCGGATTATCACCCGCTCGGTTCGCCTTTTAAGAGTTCGATCTATCTGGCTAATACCGCCAATGAGGATTGGAAAGCGTTCCTCTCTGCGCGGAATGATGAAGTGTTCGCCGTCTTCGATTTCGATGGTTGGCAGATAGACCAATTAGGAGATCGTCTGGTGCCGGTATATGATTATGCCGGAAACAAGGTGGACTTAGCCGGTACGTTCGGTTCGTTCATCAGTTATATGAAAGCCAACCAACCGACTAAACGGCTTGTTATGAACGCCGTCGGTCAGTACGGTCAGCAGGGACAGATCGCTGCGGCTCCGGTGGATTTCTGTTATACCGAAGTATGGCAGCATAGCGATGTGAACGGATACGATATCTTCCGCGATATCATTACCAATAATGCCGCGTGGTCAAGCGGTAAGCAGACCGTGCTCGCGGCGTATCTGAATTATGATTTGGGGAATAAAGGTCGCGGTTATTTCAATGCCCCGGGTATCATCATGGCGACGGCTGTGGCGATGACATGGGGCGGTACGATTCTCCAGATGGGTGAACATATGCTCTGCAATGAGTATTTCCCCAAAGAGGATCTGGCGATGTCGGGTGCACTCAAACGTGCCATGATTGCCTATTATGACTTCACGGTAGCGTACGAGAACCTGTTGCGTCCTGAGGTCGCAGTAGCGAATATCAATACCGATTGGTTTGGCGTGGATGTGAACTGCAAGGATGGGCAATGCGTCTTCAACCAGTGGGCTCCGCAACTCGGGCAGGTTGCTACGGTGGGTCGCCATGTAGGCGGAAAGGATGTCATCCATCTGCTGTCCTATCGCAATGCTACGCACCTCGATTGGTGCGATACGAAGGGAGACCAGGGAGAACCCGATGCCTTGCAAGACATCGCTGTCTCTATCGTAGCCTCCAAGCAACCGGCTCGCGTATGGTGCGCTTCGCCGGATAATCAGCAAGGTGCCGCTATGGAACTGGAATTTACCTATAGCGGAGGACAGGTCGAACTGACCATCCCGGCTATGAAATATTATACGATGTTGGTGTTTGAATATTAAATAATTGTTGCAATATGAAGAAAAGAATTATCATCAGTCTGTGTTCTATATTCTGTATTCTGTGCTCTGCTTCGGCTATAGAAACGGTCGAATCCCCGTCTTTGAATATGAAGGCGTATTTCGATATTCGCGACGGTCGTCCTGTCTATTGGTTGCTCCATAAAGGCGATACGGTCATTCGGCCTTCGTATCTGGGTATCGCCCTTCGTGGCGAGCACTCGCGCGGAAACTTCAATGACTATAAGGAAGAGCAGACGATAGAGAGTAGTACCAACGGTCTGATGAACGGTTTTGTATTGACCGGTTCTGAGCGCTTTATCCATGACGATTGGTGGACACCCGTATGGGGGGAGGAGCGTCGTATACACGATAGTTATCACGAGATGCTCATTACGCTCAAGCAACCGGAGAAAGACCGGTATATTCGGATTCAGTTCCGTCTCTATGACGACGGTCTGGGTTTCCGCTATATCTTCCCGCAACAGCGCAATCTCAATTACTTCGTCATCGAAGAGGAGCATACCGAGTTCGCTATGCCGGGGGATATCACGGCGTATTGGATCCCGGGCGACTACGATACGCAGGAGTACGAATACACACGCTGCAAGCTGAGTGAGATTCGTAGCATTCAAGAGAATACCAGCAAGGCGAATCTGTCCACTACCAATTTTTCCACAACCGGTGTACAGACGCCTATACTGCTCAAGACCAACAGCGGCAAATGGCTCAATATCCACGAGGCAGCTTTGATGGACTATTCCTGTATGCACCTCAACCTTAACGATAACAATATGGTTTTCACCTCATGGCTCACGCCGGACATCGACGGCACGAAAGGACATATCCAGACGGATGCCGTCAGTCCATGGCGTGTGATCATGGTGGGTGAGAAAGCGCAGGATATCCTTGCGTCCCGTATCGTGCTCAACCTCAATGAACCGTGTAAGATCGAGGATACATCGTGGATCAAACCCATGAAGTACGTCGGCGTATGGTGGGAGATGATCGCCGGTATGCGCGACTGGTCGTACACATGGGATTTTCCGTCCATCCATATCGGTAAAACCGATTATACCAAAGCCAAACCGCACGGACGGCACGGCGCAACTACTGAGAACGTCAAGAAATACATCGATTTCGCCGCCAAATACGGTTTTGACGGTGTGCTTGTCGAGGGCTGGAATATCGGATGGGAAGACTGGTTCGGCAACGAGAAAGACTTCGTCTATGACTTCGTGACGCCGTATCCCGATTTCGATGTGGAGGGTATCCATGACTATGCCAAATCCAAAGGTGTCAAGATGATCATGCACCATGAGACCTCTGGCGCTATCCGTAACTACGAGCGTTGGCTTGATACGGCTTATCAGTTCATGAATAAATACGAGTACCCTGCCGTCAAATCCGGATATGTAGGAAATATCCTGCCCATCGGTGAGCACCATTACTCGCAGTTCATGAATAATCACTATCAGTACTGTCTTGAGAAAGCAGCGAAGTACCATATTATGGTCAATGGTCACGAAGCTGTTCGTCCGACCGGTATATGCCGCACCTGGCCAAACCTCATCGGTAATGAGTCCGCGCAGGGAACGGAGTATCAGGCCTTCGGCGGTTCGGCGCCTAACCATACCACCATGTTGCCTTTCACCCGTCTCATCGGTGGCCCGATGGACTATACGCCGGGTATCTTCGAGAATGATATCCATAAGCTGAATCCGAATAGCCATTCATGGTGTAACACCACGCTCTGTAACCAGCTCTCCCTCTATGTCACGCTGTATTCGCCTTTGCAGATGGCGGCTGACCTGCCGGATAACTACGAGCGCTTCCGCGATGCGTTCCAGTTCATTGTCGATGTGCCGGTAGAGTGGGATGAACCGTATTACCTCGAGGCAGAGCCGTATGAGTACGTCACCATCGCCCGCAAACAGAAAGACAAAGACGCATGGTTCATCGGTTCTACCAACGGTTACGACCCGCGTACAGCGACTATTGACCTGAGCTTCCTGCCGGCCGGAAAGAAGTACATCGCTACCATCTACGCCGACGCCAAGGGTGCACATTACAAGACAAATCCGCAGGCTTATACCATCACCAAGAAGACCGTGACGAGCAAGACCAAACTCAAACTCTTCACCGCTGCCGGAGGTGGTTGCGCCATCAAGATAGAACCGAAATAACAGAAAAGACTTAATTATGAGAAATTCAATGAAATTATTTACTTTCTTGACGAAACCCCTCGTCCTTTTCGTGCTACTCTTAACGCTAGGAATAGGGGAGATGTGGGGAGAGGGCACGAAGCGTATATATTGCGAATACTCCAATGTAAGCAGTTGGTGGGGACGCACTGTGTATGTGTATGCGTGGGGAGGCGGACATGATGCAAAAAAGTATACAATGACTGCAACCGGAACTACAGATTTAATGCGGTGTGATATAGATGACTACCATACGAATTTGTTGTTTTATAAATCGGATTCAGAGGGAGGTTCATGGTCAAAACAGTCAAATGATGTTACCATTGGTTCCAATAATCGTTGGAGTATGCAAGATGGAGGATGGGATAAGAATTGTACCATAAATAACCAGCAGCGTTATGCTCCAGGCACGGCTATTGACGGATTGGTGGATATTAAGAATCCGCATAACCAGATGTTTACCAATGGTGAGTATTCTGTCACTTTGGCAGCACATCAGACCTATGAGTTCAAGATTTTGGAAACATCCACCCTGTATGGCTTAAATGACCTTATCGCAACAAGTTCCATTTCAAACAAAGCACTTAATACAAGCGGTTATCAAGTACGTTTGTGTACAGCAGGCGCTGGTACATATACGTTTGCTTATAATACTACTAATCACCAGCTCTCTATTACGTATCCGACAACGGATCATCCTTCCATTGATTATTGCTATGTAATTGATTATAGTTGGAGTCCGTCTGCTAATTTGCACGTCTGGAATGGTACCAGTACCAAAGTGGCAGAATGGAATGGTAGTAGCACTATAGCAGGAAGTACTTGGCCGGGTGCTGCATTGTCGAACAAAACCACTATTGGTGGACAATCGTATTTCTACATCGCCCCGGGTGAGTTTGATTATTTCATGGTTAGTAAGAGTGGAGATGAAACTGATAGAACAGGTGAGGTGCAACCATCCGATGGTTATAGCAAACGTCGTTATTGGAACGGCTCATCGTGGGTATGGGGAACTATCCAAGTGTATATCAAATTAGAGAACCAAGGAGCAGATGAAGGTAAGAAAGGTACATTAGGTGTGCCTGTGGCATTTAATGATACGGCGTTATCAGCACGGATTAGTAAACCCGTGAAAACCTACTATGACTTTGGTGGTTATTATACTGCACCTGGAGGAGGCGGTCAGCAGATTATTGATGCCAACGGAGATTGGAAAACGGATGTGTTAGACTATACATCCTCCGGTGTTTGGATTCATGCCGGAGATACTACGACTCTCTACGCCAAATGGACAGAACATGAGTATGCCGTAACATTGGCTGTTTCTCCTGCAGGCACTGGAACAACAAGTCCCGCTTCCTCCACTACGGCAAAATACGTTACCGCTTCGGGGGATATTGAAGCAATACCTAATGCTGGGTATTCATTCAGAGATTGGGACTTCTCAAAGACAGATGCGGTGAATGATATATATTGCGCTGACACATACACTTCAACTTCCAACCCCGTACATATACATGCTGTACATGATGGAACCCTCACTGCTAACTTTACTCCCAACACATACACCGTAAGTTTTGAGAATCTAAGTGCAGATGCCGGTCATAAGGGCTCGTTGGATACTACGGTGACGTTCAATGATACCATCAATATGAAAGGTGGTATTGAAGTGCCTTCCAAAGCCCATTATGAATTTGGTGGTTACTATATCAGTACCGACAAAGGTGCAACACTTACCAATATACAGATTATTGATGCAAATGGAAACTGGAACAAAGCCGTCAGCGGATTTACCGGAACAAAAGATGATGTCGCTTCATGGGTATGTGCCGGCGATACGGTACTTTATGCCAAGTGGACAGAGACATCATATACAATCACGCCGAGTGTAAGTCCTGTGGGCGCCGGTTCGGTGAATACCGTAACCGATGCACACTTGGTCACTCCGTCCAGCGACATTACGGCAACACCTACCAAAGCCGTTTGGGTCTTTGATTATTGGACCTGCGGAACAAACGTAGGTATTGCCGGAGGCAAAGGTACCACTGATAACCCGGTAACGGTAACCGCAAGCCAGAACTCCACCATTATGGCAAACTTCAAACACCGTTACAATCTGTTGGGCTCCAAGTACGAAGAAGGTAAAGGTAAAGCAGAAATGGCAACAGGAGGCATGCCCGGTTGGACGTATGGTAGCGGAGCAGACTTTACTATCAATAGTTATACGGCCGATGGTGAGAATGCTACCGTTAATTTGTCCTACACTTGTACGCTGGAAGCCGGAACATATATCTTCGAAATTCATGATCGCGAGTTAGGAGAAAGTCTTGGCAGGAAAGGCGATGGTGGGGGAGTATATGTTTTGACAGACGGAAGCAGTGTACAACTGAAAGGCGGAACTGATAAAGACCAAAGTATCTTCTTCTATCCCCAGCATGCCGGACAATATACCTTCCGAATCACATACATGACGAAAGATGGTAACTACTATTATCCAACTGTTACTATTGAGCGTCCGCACCAATTACATTTTGGTACAGGCTATGCCGGAATTGATAATTTAAGTTCCGTAACGGGCGGAACGACCGGTGGTACGCTGACCGTAACCGCAAACGAAAGTACTCTTTCTAATGCTGACTGGGTGAATTATGGTGCAGATGTTACCTATGATCCATCGGCAGCAACAGGATATACGTTTGAAGGTTTCTACACTTCCAATACGTACGAAAGTCGCTTTACGCAGGACAATCCATGGATACACTATAATGTGACCGGAGATGACAATGTATATGCGAAATTCGTAGAGACTTCCACCTCTGTCACCCTTGCTAATGACGGAAACGGACATGTAACCATAGGGGGCAATACAGAAACCAGTACGACTGTAGGTGTGACAACCACCCGTGAATTGACAGCAGTGCCGAATGACGGTTATCAGTTCGATAGTTGGGAAGTAACCTCCGGCGATGATATTTCTCTCTCCAGTACATCCTCCAACCCGACTACCCTTAGGGGACAAGGAGCAGGCGAATCGTCCGGTCAAACGGTTACCGCAAACTTCACTTATCGTTGGGCATTGAAAGCAGAGACCGACAACTGGGGCTCTTCTGAATTCATCATCGGAAACATCTCTACTGATGCCGTTTCAGGCGATGTAGTCGGTTTTGTAGATATATCGTTGGCAGCCAATACGAACTATCAGTTCACGATGAAAGATCTGCTGACCAATGATATCTACAAGAACAACAACGCTGCGGTACAATACATGACCTATACCAACCACACGGATTGGGGATTTGCTACTGACTATAAGTACAATTGCGGTATCACGACAGCCGGTAAAGGTACCTATCGCTTTACATGGAATGTCACCGACAAGACCATGACCGTTACCTACCCGGCTTCCTACCAAGTCAACTATGGAGCGTCCGTAGGCGGTAGTGTATCGGTAGTGGATGATGACAGTAATGCCGTCCCTAATGGCGGATATGTACGCAGTGGAGGCTCTGTGACCTATACGGCAACGCCGAATACCGGTTATACCTTTGTCGGGTGGTGCGGGAACGACACGTATGGAGATACGTTCACTAACATCAACCCATGGACGAATAGCGGCGTAGCGGCCGCTTCCAACGCCTACGCCAAGTTCAAATCTACCAACTTCGTTATCTACCGCTCCGGCGACATGTCCTCTGACCCGAGGGCTGCCTATGATGACGTCGAGTCATATGCGGGCGGTACCATCAGCGAAACCATCGAGTTCCGTATGAAAGTGCGTGAATTGGATACATGGTACACCCTCTGCTTGCCGTTCACAGTCAGCGCTGTCAAGGTATGGGAAGATGGCACATACTACGACCTTGTGCCGTTCTATCGCATAGGAGGTACATACTACACTGGCGATTACATCATCCGTACGCCGGCACAAACAACGGATTTCCCCATAGCGGATTTCGATAATTGGAATGATCCGACGAGCCCGACCGGTTATCGGCCCTCTGCAAATACCCCCTATATCATCCAGTGGCATCATAGTTATTTTGCAGAGGACGGTGGACGTTATATTTCCTTCTTCGGTGAATCGGGACAGGAGATTCCGACTTCGTTCAGTGCAGGCAGTGCGCCCTCGTCGGACAATGTGGTCAATGTGCATGGTAATAACTCCATGCAGATCGGATCGGTTGCAGGTGCTTATCTGCTGGAGAACGACTACGGAAGTAGCGGCGCTTGGCTGAGAGCGGAGGGTGTAAGCGAAGCACGTACCATTCTTCCGTTCGAGTGCTATATTCTCGTCAATTCGCCAACACGAGCGCGTTATAGGGCTATTCGTCCGGGCATGGCCACTACCGACACGCCTACCGGTTTGGAAACAATCATCTCGGATGATCAGCAGGCTAATAAGATATTAATTAACGGTCAGATCTATATTATCCGTGATAATAAGATTTATACCATTTATGGAATGGAAGTGCAACAATGAAACGAATCATATATATCATCTTGATTGGTAGTTTGTGCGCCCGGTTGCACGCAGCGGACAATGCGCCTTTTGCTGCGGTAAACTCCGTTCCGTCTGCTACTATGCAATCCGTTAACAGTAGTGCCTATATGTCTTCCGGCAGTACGTTTACCTCTACGGTTTATTCGGTGGGAGCATCTGCTCCGTCGCCGACTGCCAGTCCGCGCAAAGCACCTCCGGGTGGCGGCGGTGAGTCGGGCTACGACCCCAATAACCCGCAATTCTCACCCATCGGTGATGCATTATGGCCAATGCTGTGGATGATATTGGCATATGGAATAGTGGCGTTCATTCGCCGTAAAAAAAACAAGGAAATAACCCTGAAAAATTGAGTCCTGATTTATGAATACGAAACAATCCGATTCGTTACGAATTATCACCATCATCGCGATGATGTTCTTATACGCGATGATAGCCTTTGTGACCAACCTGGCCGCTCCGGTCGGTAAGATATGGGGTGCCTCGTTTGACGACCCTGCCCAAGCAGAAAGAATGGGTATGTTGGGAAACCTCTTCAATTTCTTGGCGTACCTCATCATGGGTGTCCCGGCGGGTAATTTTCTTGCTAAGTACGGCTATAAGAAAACAGCCCTGACGGCGATCTTCTTAGGCTTCGTAGGAATCTGCATCCAGTGGGCAAGCGGTATGTTCGATAGCTTCTATATTTATCTGACCGGCGCGCTCATATGCGGCTTCTGCGTCTGCATGCTCAATACCGTCACCAACCCGATGCTCAACCTGCTCGGAGGAGGCGGAAAAAGAGGTAACCAACTCAATATGGTCGGCGGTACGCTTAACTCCCTATCTGGCGCCTTGACGCCTATGCTCGTCGGTGCTATCATCGGTGAGAGCCTGGCGGGGAAAGAGATAGACGATGTCAATATCGTGCTTTATATCGCCATGGTGGTTTTTGCTCTCATCTATCTCATCATTCGTCTTACCCCTATCGCAGAACCTGCCGGTGCCGGTCTACATGTGACCTACGAACGTAGCCCATGGGCGTTCCGCCATCTGACCTTAGGTGTGATCGCTATATTCTTTTACGTAGGTGTGGAAGTCGGTATACCGGCTACACTTATCTCGTATCTCACACCCAAAGTAGGTTTCGCAGCTGCCGGACTCATTGCCGGTCGTTACTGGATATTGATGCTGGTCGGCCGATTCATCGGTTCCGCTATCGGCGGTAAGGTAAGCAGCCGCACCATGGTCATCTGTGTGGCTTCTGCTGCGATCGCATTGATGGTCGCCGCTATGATGATAGGCGATAGCGTCATGGCCAAAACGATTATCAAGGGGGAGGTAATGGCGGTTCCTCTTGCATCTACCCTTCTCGTCCTCTGTGGGTTGTGTACATCCGTCATGTGGGGATGTATCTTCAATATGGCTACGGAAGGACTGGGTAAATATACCGCAAAGGCTTCCGGAATCTTCATGATGATGGTGGTAGGCGGTGGAGTATTGCCCTATATCCAAAGCATTATTGCTGCGCATAACTGCTTGATTAGTTATATAGTTCCTATGTTGGGGGTAGCATACATCTTATCCTACGCTTTGTGGGGTAGTCGAAATATTAATCCGGATATTAAAACGGATTAAGTTTAGTTTTTCATGATATTTTATATTTTCTGTCCCCGCCGCACGTGAGTGTCGCGGGGATTTTTCGTAAGTATGCCGGACGATCAAATTCGTCGCGGCATACTTTATGAATCAAAAAACTTTTAATCTTAACGCTGAGTTACGAGAGTGGCTAAGCGTACGCTTGAGCGAAGTGCTCGGTAACAATTCCAACAACATTCGTTATGTAGAGTTTAACGTCCATGAAGTGAAGGAGGATATCATCCGAAGCTTCTATGACTACCAACTAATTCGTGGCTGGCCGTCTATCGCAAAGCACACGGGCGACGTAGTCGGTTATGACGAATCAGCTATCCGTAAATTCGTCAGACGTAAGCACTAAAAAAACACCGTCACTTGTATGTGGCGGTGGTTTCTTTTAATATAGCATTCCGAACATCCACAGCGGGATGCGGTTGAAAAGACCGGTCTCTATATCACCAACAGCGAGATATGATTTGGGCTCGTCCTTAATTTGTTCAAACGTCTTGCCTTTGCCTCCTACTTCAAACAGATATTCTCGATTAATCATAAAATCGCCTTTCTTCGGAAGCAACACCTCGCTGATATTACGCATTTGGTCATAGAAAAACGTTTCGCGCAGTGTGCCTTTGTCTATGTGCGTACTTAGACAGTACATCAAGTTAGGGTTATTAAGATATATCTTGTCCGGCTTGTTGAGGCTGTTGAGATTAATTATCTCATGCGAATACAGCGCTAACAAACCCGCCTTCGTAAGCAAGGCCAACATCTTATTTCCATTCTCACGATTCGTTTCCAACTCCCGATATAACTCTGCCATCTTGGGCATCAGCGGCACGCGTTCCGCCAAAATCATCAGCATTCGTTTGATCTTTTCTATCGTAGTATAGGAGATATCCTCTACTTGCGGTAGGTCATTTTCTATCACATGCAGTATCACACCATGCAACCGCTCCAGAAAACTGTCTCCTTCCTCTCTGTAGAATGGGTAACAACCATGCTGTAAATACGCATCGAAGAGCGGTAGGATCTTCTTGCCCTTGCAGATGTCTGAGGCTATCTGCACATGATTCGTAAGCAATTGTTCCAAAGTGATAGAATCTCCCACATTATATCCTTCGAAATTCAAGAACTCCCTAAAAGACATGCCATTGAGTGTATAGACACGTTGACGTCTGCCTAAGTCGGTCTCACGCTGCGATATTTCCAACATCGAAGAACCTGTATAGACGACATACAAGTCATTATAGTCGTCGTACATGCCCTTGATATAATTCGCCCATCCACGCAGATGATGCACCTCATCTAAGAAGATGTGCGTACCTCCGTGTGTGTAGTGGTACTCCACCAGTTCCATCAAGTCGTGCGTCTTGAACCACATATTATCCAAGCGCACATAGAGCACCTTACTCCGATCTGGAAACGTTTCTTTGATATGCTGCAGCACCAACGTTGTCTTGCCCACACCACCATTTCCTTTGATACCGATAATGCGGTTGTCCCAGTTAATCTGGTCATAGAGATAACGATGGAAAGAAGTATCCACTTCGCGAATCTTACGATCACTGATAATATACAATTGCTCTACTTCTGAATAATCCATAAGGCATGCGTTTTAAAATCCGCCGCAAAGGTACAAAAAAACTTTGAATAGTGCAAATATTTTGAAGAAAAAGACTTTGGAAAGTCGTTTTTTATGTCAAAATGCAACTTTTGAAGGTCTTTTTGCTTTTAAAAATCGCTTTCGGGACTTTTTCCTGTGTTATTCGTTTAGAAACCCGTACCTTTGCCACCGATTTGCAAATACAGCTAACGGCTGGGCCCGGCCATATCGTTTAATGAATTAATCCCTCTGAGCTGGCTTAGAGGCGCTCTTTCTTCCCGAGACGTACGCAGCGAAGTGCGTGCGGATCGGAGAGCGAGGGCATCCGAGTACTTACTACTAAAACGGAGTTTTGGTACATGTACGAGGATAGCCAGCGCGATATGGCACAACATGTCGATTTAAAACCCGTTCTGCCGATCTCAAGAACCGGCGGACACCCCCTTTTTGCCTCTTCCGAAGGAATCCTGTACTCCTTCCATCATGGCGCTTACCACCAACTCCGCCCCCAACATACCTCCGGGCCAAAGAGCAAAAAAAACGGTCGGCGAAAGCAGATCTATTACAAGATGTCCCTGCGCTACGGTAACATCCTTGTCCACCATGCCGTCGCCCTTGCTTTCATCGGACCCCGACCCGTCGAGCGGCTACCGCCATCCCCTAAGTTTCCCGCCGGACGACTCCATCCCTATGATTGTCACCACCTCAACGGTATCACTACCGACAATCGTCCGGAAAACCTCATCTGGCTCTCCGAAGCCGAACATCGCCGTTTCGATGCCGCCCTCGCCAAAGGCCTCATCCTCACCCGCGATCCCCGTCCCACCGACGACCTCATGCAATCCGACATGTCCCACCACATGGAAATCTAACCTTGTTGCCGAACGCGAAGCTTGTGTCTTTTTTACATAGCTTGTTCCCTTTTTATGTGATTTTTGCAATTTTTAGCTAAAAGGGAACAAGTCCCCAAGAACACTTTGTTAATTGTCGTCGTATTGAATACGACAAACTCTCCAATCATTTTTGTTTTATTGTTAAAACAACCAACATTATGGAAACAACTGAATTATCAACCACCAATCTTGCAACCCTGCGCGAACTGCGCACCCAAGAGAAAGCCCTCAAGGCTCGTATTGACTCTATCTCCGACGCGGCTACCACCGAAGCCGTCGCCATTCTTGCCGCCGAAGGTAAAGACCGAGGCGAGTTCACCATCCCCGGAGTAGGCACTTTCCAACTCCAGCGCACCGACGTCATTGACATGACCAACTACAGCCGCTACAAAGGTGAAGATGCCATCCGCTGGCGGCAGAAGAACGAACAGAAAGAGCAGAGTCGCAAGTACCAAGCCGCCCTGACGCGTGAGATGAAAGGTATCACCGACAGCTTCGTCGCCACGCACCCCGATTGGACTCCCGACGACATCAAACTCACCATCAA
>CAMHQP010000019.1 GCA_946187555.1 uncultured Bacteroidales bacterium | reverse complement strand
TAATTTCAACCACTCATACTCCTATGTATCAAGAAGAATTAACTACAAATAAAATATCTAAAATTTTCAAAAAAACATTAGTTTATTTAATATTTTTATTAAAAAATTTGTATATGTCAAAAAAAAGTCGTAATTTTGCACAGTCATTAGTGAAAGTAAAGATGTTAGAGTTAGTTTCAAGTATAAAATCATATGTAGAATCCCATGTTAAAACGATACAATGGAAGGTTCTATTTATCACATTTTTTCATGTGTTAGTATGGGGCGTAGGGTTGTTTTGTACAACTTTTTTCTCTGCTGTCTCAGATAGATCTTTGTTGAGTATTTTTAATGGTGATATCATTAAAGATGTGATAGCACCGTCATGTATTGTGTTGGCATTATTTTTGTGGGAAGAAGCGGATGAGGTAGAAGGCAATAGTCTACCTTTACATGAAATGAAGAAGCAGTTGAAACTTAATTTTATTATTTTAGGAATAGTTCTCATCTTGTTCGCTTTCGTAGGCATGAGCACAGGAGAAGTCCAAGTTAGATATTTAGTTTCTGTATGGGTGGGAATAAGTGCGATTAAATTCATATCCAAATATTATAGTAAAGTACAAATCGAGATAAAAAAAGTATGATAAATTCAATTATCGTTGTTTCAGTTTTGTTCTTGGTGATGATCGTCTCGCATTATGCAGTAAAAAAGTTATCACCATCTCGTCAAAGCGAACAAAGGGAGTATCAGGTAGTGTGTGCTGGATTGAATGACGGGCAAATGCGCCCTTTGCGTCCGATAACGGATATTTCTAACATGAACCTTGTTAGCGAGGGTGCAAGAGTGCGTATCTCGGACTATGTGCCATTTGTGGTAGAAGGCGAATCCATGTCCACTGCCAGTATTCATTCTGAAGATATAGTGTTGGTGAAAGTCTTAACAGGAGAAGATCGTTTACATTTGAAGAAAGATAATATTATTGCCTTTACATATGAAATAGAGGGGGATAATACTGGTACTAAAGGTTATAAGTTACGTCAGTTTATAGACTATATTGTAAATATCAATACACTGGATGCTGAAAAGTGGTGTGAAGAACATAATATTATTATAGAACGTGCACGTTTCATAGAGAAATATGAAAAAGCAAAGGCTCGCGTGGAAAAAGATTCAGAGACGTATATATGCTCAAAAACATGGCACAATGGAGGCATAGATTATTCTTTCCATTCAATAGTAAGTTTGTATGGAAAAGTTGAATATTGTATCCCCAGAGACAAGCTAAAATAGTAGTCTCTATAGACATAGTTAAAACAAAGGACACCGAGCGGTGTCCTTTGTTTGTCTGGGCGTATAGGTCTTTTTATCGTCCTTTGTACATTTCTTCGTAATACTTCTCGTACTCACCGGAAGTGATGTTATCGAGCCATTCTTGGTTGTCAAGATACCAGCGAACGGTTTTCTCGATGCCTTCCTCAAACTGGAGGCTCGGCTCCCATCCTAACTCGCGTTGCAGTTTGGTTGAGTCGATGGCATAGCGCATATCGTGTCCGGCGCGGTCGGTGACGTAAGTGATCAGGTCGAGGTCTGCACCCTCGGGACGACCAAGCAGTTTATCGACGGTCTTGATGATGGTCTTGATGATGTCGATGTTCTTCCACTCGTTGAATCCACCGATATTATAGGTCTCGGCAATCTTACCGTTGTGGAAGATCATGTCGATCGCACGTGCGTGATCTACGACATAGAGCCAGTCGCGTACGTTCTCTCCCTTGCCATAGACCGGCAGCGGTTTGCGATGACGGATATTATTGATGAAGAGCGGAATCAGTTTCTCGGGGAACTGGTAAGGACCGTAGTTGTTCGAGCAGTTGGTCACGATGGTCGGCAAGCCGTAAGTGTCATGGAAAGCACGAACGAAATGATCGGACGATGCTTTCGATGCCGAATACGGTGAATGCGGGTTGTATTTGGTGGTCTCATAGAAGAAATCCTCGCCGTATGCCATATGATGCTCCGCGGACGAAGCGGTGGTCGTGAAAGGAGGCTCGATACCTTCGGGATGGGTGAGTTGGAGCGCACCATACACCTCATCGGTGGAGATATGATAGAAACGCTTGCCCTCCCATTTCTCCGGCAGGGACTCCCAGTAGAGTTTAGCAGCTTGGAGCATAGAGAGCGTACCCATAACGTTCGTGCGGGCGAAAGTAAACGGATCTTTGATCGAACGATCTACATGGCTCTCGGCTGCGAGGTGGATCACGCCGGTCACGTGCTCTTCCTTCATGAGGGCAAAGATCGTATCGAAGTCGCAGATGTCGGCACGCACAAAGCGGTAATTGGGTTTGTCCTCGATATCCTTGAGGTTCGCCAAGTTACCTGCGTAGGTCAACTTGTCCACGTTGATGATCCGGTAGTCGGGGTACTTGTTGACGAACAAGCGTACTACATGACTTCCGATAAATCCGGCTCCGCCGGTGATAATGATAGATTTCATAAAATGTATTTTATTTGTTTAAATTCGTATTGACGGATTTGACCGTTGGTGTCGCTAAGTACTATTTCGCCTGTAGGCAGGACATCTTGTATCGCCGCCTCAAACCTTCCTTTTTTATCTTCGTACGGCCAGAATCCTTCCCGGCGGTAGAGATGCGACTTATAGTACGACCATACATCCTGTTCGGGTTCGTTCAGTACGGCATGTACCGCTTCGAGCAGTTGGTTCATCAAACCTTCGATGTCGTATTCTTGCCCGCGAATCTGCTTGAGCGATATAGGATTCGGTGCGTTTGAAACAAAGGTCGTCTGGTTGACGTTTAGTCCGATTCCTGCTATCGAGTACCTTATCTCGTTACCTATAATGGCGTTTTCGACCAATATGCCTGCCGCTTTCTTGTCCCCATAATAAATGTCATTCGGCCATTTGATCGTAAAATCTTCGCCTATGACTCGAATCATTGCCACACCAACCGCTATATTGAGGAAATATAGATTCTTATTCGGGGGCAGCAAGATGGAGCATAATAAGTTCTTTCCTTCTTCGCTTTCCCAACTATTGCCTGTTTGTCCGCGACCGGCTGTTTGGTAACCCGCATAGATATACTCCGGCGGATTGCCTTCGGTAGCCAGTAGCTTGAGCAGGCTATTCGTACTATTGGTGCGCACGATATACATCTAACAAGTATTGTTGGATCACCGTTTGTATGTTACGTGCCTTGCCCGGAGCGGAGTTGATGAGGATAGCAAAGACCCAGGTCTCTCCGTTGGGCATATCGATGTAACCGGCAAAATTCTTGGTGCCGGCAATCGTTCCGCTCTTGGCATGGATGCGTCCTTCGAGTTCGGTCTTGGGACACAGGCTTTTGAGCGTGCCGCTTTGTCCGCTCACGGGGAGGGAGTTGATCCATGCGTCTTTGTTGTTACTGCGCGCCATGACGGAGAGCAGTTGCACGAAGGCTTTGGCACTTACGGCATCTTGCGGTGCGAGACCGCAGCCGTCTTTGATGATGGCGTTTTGAACGGCTACTCCTCTGCGACGCCAGAAGTCACGCAAGAGATCCTGACTGTTATGAATCGTGCCGGGAAGCGTATAACGCGTGCCGAGGTGACGGAACAAAGCTTCCGCGTATAGGTTGTTGCTATTGACGTTTGTCTCCTTGATGATTTCCGACAGCGGTTCCGAGTAATGGATGTATAGTTCCGTGCGCGGCGGTATAAGCGGGTTGTAGTCGGCGATATAACAGGCATCGCGTTTGACTTTGATACCCGCTTCGCGCAGCCGATTCGTGAAATGGCGTGCTAAAAGCAGTCCGGGATTCGGCAGGTCACCTTTGACACCGAACGTACCGAGGTTAGAAGGCACGGCGCCGGTGAGGTATCGCTCGCGACTGTATGGCAGTCCACTCACAAAAGCACCATCGTAAGTGATCTTGTCGCAGCGGATTCGGTTGATGAAATAGACATCCTCCACGTAGGGTTCGGTCTTGACGACCTTGGCAACCGTACCGGGTTCGCCGCTCTGGAGCACGATGTTCATCGTGTTGCCGTAGTAGTTGAGTGCAAAGATACCCGGGGCGTAGTAGTTACCGGCGTCTTCGCAGAGCCAGTTGGGGTTCTGCGCCTCGCCGTCCAACATCGTCATATCGGCGATGATGCCGCCGTCGATGGAGGTGATACCGGCTTTCTGAACGGCTTTGAGCCATTGGTCGAGAAAACCCGTACGGCCTTTCCAACCCAAGGACGGATCACAACTGCCGTGGATATAGAGGTTGCCGTGTAAGACACCGTTCTCGATGGTACCTGTATATTCGAGGACGGTCGGAAAACGGTATCCGGGGCCGAGTATCTCGAGTGCTGCGCCGGTCGTCAGTAACTTCATGACCGACGCCGGCGGCACTACGTGATCTGCACGATAACTATCTATCACTTCGCCTGTCTGCATGTTTTGCACATAAACAGACATGTTGGCTTGTCCTGTGATCGGATGGGTCAACAGGAAATTGATAGAGAGCAATATGGACGCAAAGATACTCACTTGCTCAGATACTCATGCATAGCAGCTGCGGCTTTACGGCCATCTGACATCGCGAGGATGACGGTAGCACCTCCGCGAACGATATCGCCTCCGGCGAAAATCATCGGCAGGTTGGATTGCATACCTTCGTTTACGACGATCGTACCTTTCTTACCGATCTCGAGGCCTTCGACGGACGACGGGATAAGCGGGTTCGGGCTAACACCTACAGCGACGATGACGAGATCGACGGGGATCGTGACGGTCTTGCCTTTTACAGGCACCGGACTGCGACGACCGGATTCATCGGGTTCGCCGAGTTCCATGACTTGGAGTACGGCTTCGCAAACACGACCGTTCTCATCGGCATGGTACTCTATCGGGTTGTGAAGGGTCATAAACTCAATGCCTTCCTGTTTGGCGTGATGCACCTCTTCGATACGCGCCGGCATCTCCTCTTCGGAGCGGCGGTAGATGATCATTGCACGCTCTGCACCGAGACGTTTGGCGGTACGTACTGCATCCATCGCGGTGTTTCCACCACCGATGATGGCTACGTTCTTACCATAGAGCAGCGGGGTATCGGTTGCAGGATTCGAAGCGTCCATGAGGTTGACACGAGTCAGGTACTCGTTGGAGGACATGACACCGTTGAGGTTCTCACCCGGGATGTTCATGAAGCGCGGCAGACCGGCTCCGGAACCAACGAAGATACCCTTGAAACCTTGCTCTTCAAGTTCTTTGATCGAGATGGTCTTGCCGATGATCGTGTCGGTGTGGAACTGTACGCCGAGGGCACGCAGACCGTCTATCTCGATGTCCACGATACGATTCGGCAGACGGAACTCCGGAATACCGTATTTGAGTACACCACCTATCTCGTGCAGGGCTTCGAACACATGCACCTCGTAGCCGTACTTGGCGGCATCGCCGGCGAAGGTCAGGCCTGCAGGGCCACTACCAACGACCGCGATCTTAGCGCCTGTCGGCTTTTTGTTTTCAACTTTTTTCTCTTGGCTGTTTGCGTAATCTGCGCAGAAGCGCTCGAGGTAACCGATGGCGACTGCGGGATGACCCATCTTAAGATGGATACATTGGCTCTCGCATTGTTTCTCTTGCGGGCAGACGCGACCGCAAACAGCGGGCAGAGAGGAAGACTCTTTGATGACTGCGGCAGCTCCGAGGATATCTCCGGTCTCAAGGGTCTTGATGAAGCCCGGGATGTTGATGTTGACCGGACAGCCCTGTACGCAGGTCGGGTTCTTACAATTGAGACAACGATGGGATTCCGTGATGGCTTGCTCAAACGTCAAACCTTGGTTGACTTCCTCGTGCAGGCTCTTTACGCGTACTTCCGGACGCAGTTCGGGCATCTGAACGCGAGGTATAGCTACCCGATCTTTGGGTTTGCCTTCGAAAGGTTCGACCTGCATTTGGGTGGCAGATACCTCTGCTTTAACTTCATCCCGATTCCGTGTCGTTACCGTGTCGTTACCGTGTTTTGGATCACCTATGTGCATATAGGCTTCTAGTGCCTCCGCTTCTTCCGCTTTGTAGGATTTCATACGGCTGAGCATCTCTGTCCAATCCACCTCGTGGGCATCGAACTCAGGTCCATCAACGCAAACGAATTTCGTTTTGCCGCCTACGGTGACACGGCACGCGCCGCACATTCCGGTACCATCGACCATGATGGTGTTGAGGCTGGCCTCGGTCGGGATATTATATTTGGCGGTCGTGAGGGCAACGAACTTCATCATGATCGCCGGGCCGATGGTGATACACTTATCGACCTGTTCGCGGTTGATGACTTGCTCGACACCTACGGTGACGACACCTTGTTGGCCTGCTGAACCGTCGTCGGTCATGATGATGACCTCGTCCGACCATTGTGCCAGTTCATCGTGGAGAATGAGCAGGTCTTTGTTACGGGCGGCGAGAACGGTGATGACTTTATTGCCGGCTTTCTTGAGGGCTTCGGCGATAGGCAGCATAGGTGCAGCGCCTACACCACCGCACGCACAAACGACCGTACCGTATTTCTCAATACGTGTAGCGCGACCGAGCGGTCCGACCACATCGTGGATCGAGTCGCCGGCGTTAAGTGCCAGCAGTTTGTGGGTGGAAGCACCTACTTGTTGAACGACAAGGGTGATAGTCCCTTTTTCGATGTCTGCGCCGGCGATGGTCAAGGGCACACGCTCCGAGTTGGCATCCACGCGAATGATCACAAAATGGCCGGCACGACGACTACGGGCAATAAGCGGAGCTTCAACTACGAGCTCCGCTACATTGTCCGAAAAGAATCTTTTGGAAATGATTTTATTCATTAATTTCTTTTTAGAAATGTTTTGTTTCTTTGCCTACGATAGAGGAAAGGAGGTTGTTGGCCAGACGGGAAGCACCGAAACGGAACCACTCGTTGTTGAGCCATTCTTCGCCAAGGATCTCCTTCACGAGCGTGAAGTGCTGTACTGCCTCGTCGGTTGTCGAAACACCACCGGCGGGTTTGTAACCCATCTTGATGCCTGCTTTCTCTTTCCAAGCCTTGATAGCGTGGCACATGATGAAGGTAGCTTCCGGCGTAGCGTTGACGCTGATCTTACCGGTCGAGGTCTTGATGAAATCGCAGCCTGCAGCCATCGAGAGGATGGAAGCTTTCCAGATGTTCTCTGCGGTCTTGAGGAGTCCGGTCTCGAGAATCACTTTGAGATGATGCTCTTTGCAAACGTCCTTAATCTCGCGGATCTCGTCGAAGCACTCCTGGTAACGGCCTTCGAGGAACTTACCTACAGAAAGCACGATGTCCACTTCGGTAGCACCCATCTTGAGAGCCATGGCGGTCTCTGCTACTTTGATCTCGGGGAAAGTCTGTGCAGCGGGGAAGCCGGCACAGCAGCAAGCGATATTGAATTTCGGATCCTTGAGGGCTTTGCGAACGTACTCTGCCATCGCGGGATAAACGCAGATAGCTGCTACGTTGGGCACGCCCGGGAACTTCGCTTCGAAGGTGTTTACGGCATTCGCCATGCTTTCTACTTTAGCGATGGTGTCGTCTGCACTCAGGGTGGTGTAGTCGATCTGATGGAGGCACTCTTTCCATACCTCGATATTGTTGTTCTCAGCAAAATGTTTTGCTTCGATGTCAGCAACTTGAGCTTTTACTTGCTCATCGGTAAACGGGCAGGGGTACTGCGCAAATAATTCTTCAAAATTCATGGTGATAATTATTTAATGTTAAACTTTTTTTGCTTTTGCTTTGGGCTTGGCGGCTGCTTTAGCCTTGGGAGCCTCTTTGGGGGCTTGCTTTGGAGCCTTGGGTTCCACATCAGCCAGACGGCCGATAATGGTCTCGTTGCCGCGAACAGCCTCACCTACCGCGACGAACATCTCTGTGTCAAGCGGCAAGTACATATCCACGCGTGAGCCGAGTTTGATAAAACCGAGGTGGGTGTTACGATGTGCCTGATGACCGGGTTTAGCGTAGGTTACAATACGACGTGCCATGGCGCCGGCAATCTGACGAAGCGCGATCTGCACTTTGTTCGGCGTCTCGATAACCACCAGACTGCGCTCGTTCTCCGTACTCGACTTAGGTAACCACGCACCCATATGACGGCCTTTCTGATGTTCGGAAACGAGGATTTCTCCTTCGATGGGGTACCAGTTAGCGTGCACGTTAAAGGGCGACATAAAGATCGACACTTGCAGTTTCTGCTCGTGGAAATACTCGTTCTCTTCAGTCGGTTCAACCACTACGACACGACCATCTGCCGGGGCAATGATGAAATTGGGATCATCGATCTCCAGCACGCGCACCGGATTGCGGAAGAAATAGGTGACGAACACGAGCAGTATCGCCGTCAGCATCAGCGTGATAGCGAAAACCCAATGGGGTTGCACAAACAAGTAGATAGGTACGTTGATGATGAACAGGAGCAGCACGGTACCCACGATCAGGCCGCGTCCTTCTCTGTGTATTCTGGGAGTTTTCATATTCTTATTGCCACATTTGGTAGGGGAACTGCGCCAGCATGTCGGCTGCTTGGTCTAGTCCCGTTTGGAGTTTTTTCTCGATCATAAACTTGAACATAAAGGGGATGTCCGCTTTGACGGTCAGTTTGAGCCGCGTGTCGGTAGGACTCACTTCCTTCATCTGAATCCAGAAGTTGGCGTCCATCGGAATGCCCTCTGCACCGAACTTGACGGTGTCGTTCTCTATCCGATCGACGATAGCGATGGTGATTTTCTGCGCCAGACCATCCACCTTGAGGCGTACGCGATCGGGCTCGATCTCCATTTCCTGAATCTTATCTTTGGGAATCATATCCTTCACGCGCTCGAGGTTCTGCAGATTACTCAGCACGCGATAAATCTGGGCTGCCGAGCACGGTGCGGATGTGATCTTACTTTCGTATTTCGATTCTGCCATAGTTTTGCATTTTAATTGCGGCTACAAAGATACTGCTTTTTTTTGATATATGCAAAAATATTTTATTTTTGTAGTCGTTTTTGGTATTTTTGCACCTCGAGAGAGGTTCTTGCAATACGTTTTTCGAGTTCTTTGATATCGGAAATGACGATTTGGAGGTGTTGTGCCTGCTCGAGTTTGGGGTCGTCGGTAGAGGGGATGCGTTTTCCGTTTCGGTAGAGTAGGATTTCTTTGCCATCGTCACGCACCAAAATGCGCAAACCGTTGCGTCCGTTGGTTACATAGTAACCATGATCCTGGTATTTCTCGTTACGCTCGTAATGAAAGAGCGCAATCAAACTATCAGCAACGGGCATCAGACGATCCAATTCGCCTTCGTAATACGCCAAACTGCGCACCTGCTCTTCGAGGCGGATGCTGTCTTGAACTCGCTTTTCGGCTTTGTGCTGCTCCACACGTGAAGGTTTGTTGCAGCTCATGAGCGCGAGCGAGAGTGCCATAATAAGGAAAATCGTTCTTCTCATATCGGGCGCAAAGGTACAAAAAAATATTGATATGCGCAAATTTTTCCATAAATATTTGCACAATTCAAAAAAAAGTTGTAATTTTGCAGCGAATTATGTGAATTCACATACAAAACAAATTATATGCATATGAAAAAAGGTTTATTATTTAGCCTCATTGCTGCTGCAGTAGTGTTGGCATCGTGTAACAAATCGTTACCGAATCCTGAGCAGATCACAGTTAACCCGAGTCCGCTGGAGAAGGTGGGTAGTAAGGTAAATGCAGAGATCACCGGTACGTTCCCTGAGAAGAAATTCGCTAAGAAAGGCGTGCTGGTTGTTACTCCGGTTCTCAAATTCGAAGGTCAGGAAGTTCTTGGTGAGCCTGTTACCTATGTAGGTGAGAAGGTGAAAGAGAACGGTAAAACCGTAAACTACAAGCAAGGCGGTAAGTATAGCCAGAGCTGCTCGTTCGACTATGTTCCCGCAATGCGCAAGTCTGAGCTCTACCTGCGTTTTGAGGCAAAAGTTGGCAAGAAAGTGATTGAGATTCCTGATCTCAAGATTGCTGACGGTGTAGTTGCTACTTCGGAGTTGGCAGAGGCAAAAGACAACAAGACGGCTAACACCCCGGACAAGTTCCAGCGTGTTATCCAAGAGATGACGGAGGCTGATATTCGCTTCTTGATTCAGAGCGCAAATCTTCGTTCGTCTGAGACGAAAAGCGAGGGTGTGAAGGCTTTGCAGGCTGCTCTTAAGGATGCTAAGGAAGCGGAGAATAAAGAGGTTAGCCGCGTTGAGGTTGCCGGTTATGCATCTCCGGATGGTGGTATGGATCTGAATGAGAAACTGGCTCAGAATCGTCAGAAAGTAGCAGCTCAGTTCCTCCAGAGAGATCTCAAGAAGAACAAAGTAGCTGCTGAGGTTCTGTCGAACATCACTGCAGAGGACTGGGAAGGCTTCCAGCGTGCAATGGAGAACAGCAATATGCAAGACAAAGACCTTGTTCTGCGCGTGCTGTCCATGTATAGCGATCCTGAGGAGCGTGAGGCACAGATTAAGAACCTGAGTGCTGTTTACGCAACGATCGCAGAGGAGATTCTTCCGGCTCTCCGTCGTAGCCGCCTGTTACTCACCGTTGATCTGATCGGTAAGAGTGACGAGGAGATTGCTGAATTGGCAAAGAATGATCCGGCTCAACTGAGTGTTGAGGAGTTGCTCTATGCTGCTTCGCTGACCGAGGATAAAGCAGAGAAGTTGGCTATCTACAAGAAAGCTGCTGATCTCTATAACGACTACCGTGCATGGAATGGTATGGGTCAACTCTATTTCGAGGCAGGTAACAATGACGAAGCTATTCGTTGCTATCAGAAAGCCTTGGAGATCGAGCCGAACCACCCGGACGTGAACTACAATGCAGGTATTGCGTACATGGCTGCTAAGGATCTGGAGAAAGCAGAGTATCATCTGGGTAAGGCTGCCGGCACAAAGGCTAACCTGAGCGCTGCTATGGGTACCCTCTACACGCAGAAGGGTGACTATGCTGCTGCTAAGAAAGCTTATGGTGACAACGCAACCAACAATGCTGCTGTTCAACAAATTCTGGATGAGGACTATGCAGCTGCATCGAAGACTCTTGATGCTATCAAGGAGCCGAATGCAACGACTGCTTACCTGAAGGCTGTTGTAGGTGCTCGTACGAACGATAAAGAGGCTGTTTATGCTAACCTCAAGTCGGCTATCGAGCAAGACGCTAACCTCAAAGCACGTGCTGCTCAGGATATCGAGTTTGCTAAGTTCGCTGAGGAAGCTGAGTTCCAGGCTATCGTTAAATAATGTCGGTATTATTTCCGAAAGTAAATAAACCCCGTGAGTGGGACTATCGCCCCATTTACTTCGACGAGGAAAAGGAGGCGCGCAAGGATAAAAGACTTGCGCGTCTTCGTCGCGGGGCTTTTCGAGAAGAGCACGAGAAGAACATGACGGAGTTGCGCAAGAAAAAACAATCGAAGTTGGTGTTCTGGATTGTGCTGCTCGGTCTGCTTCTTTTTACGTTCTATTTCCTTTTATAATACGCGCGTACATACGCGAAGTGTATGGATATCATTCATCTGTTACCGGATAGTGTGGCCAACCAGATAGCGGCAGGGGAGGTGATACAACGCCCTGCGTCGTGTCTGAAGGAGTTGGTGGAGAACAGCTTGGACGCGGGGGCTACCCGTGTGCAGGTTATCGTTCGTGACGCAGGTCGCACGTTATTGCAGGTGATCGATGACGGTGTCGGTATGAGTGAGATGGATGCGCGTCTGGCATTCGAACGCCATGCGACGAGTAAGATCCGCGAGGCGCAGGATTTGTATAGTCTGCGGACGATGGGTTTCCGAGGGGAAGCGTTGGCGAGTATCTGTGCTGTTGCGCAGGTGGAGATGACCACGCGGCGTAAGGAAGACGAGACGGGTACGCTGGTTGAGATACACGGTTCGGATGTGGTACGTCAGGAGCCCTGTGCGTGTCCGGTAGGAACGAATATCAAGGTAAGTAACTTGTTTTTTAACGTGCCGGTACGAAGGAAGTTCCTGAAGACAGACCAGACGGAGTTACGGAATCTGCTCAATGAGTTCTATCATATCGTGCTGGTGTATCCGAAGGTTTCATTCACGTTCGTGCACAACGATGAGATTCTGCTCGAACTGCCTGTGGGCACGGAGAAACAGCGCATTGAGGCCGTTTTCGGCAATCCGAAGAAGAATGTCTATACCTCGGCGTTTGTGGAGGTGAAGACGGAGACGGAGATGGTAGGGATCCGCGGCTTTGTGATCAAACCCGAGAACGCTACCCGCAAAGCCGAGCAGTATTTCTTTGTGAACGGTCGTTATATGCGCCATCCGTATTTCCAGAAAGCAGTCCAGACGGCCTATTCGGGTATGCTGACAGCCGACTACCAACCGTCGTATTTTATTTATTTTGACATTGATCCACAGGCCATTGATGTCAATATTCACCCGACGAAGACGGAGATTAAGTTTGCCGATGAGCAGACGATTTTCCAGATTCTGATGGCCTCCGTTCGTGAGGCGCTGGGTAAGTTCACCCTGGCACCAACTATTGATTTTGACGCACCGAATAACCTCGATATTCCGCTTCCTGCCGACGCACCTGTCAGCCGTCCGCAAGTGACGGTGGATCCGGGCTATAATCCTTTCCATACACGTGGAGCAATCTATCCGGAAAGACCTCCGAAAAACTGGGAAAGCTTGTATGACGGACTGCAGAATACATCGAACAGGCCGCAGACCGATATACCTGAGTCGAGAGAGGTGGAGGTTCCTGACGTCGAACATGTACCTGTTTGGCAGTATGGTGGGAAGTATATACTTGTGGCGAGTGAGGATGGCCTATTGATGATCAATCAGCATCGTGCGCATGTAGCGGTTCTCTATGCACAGTTTATGGAGCAGTTGGGAATTTCGCAGGGTGCTATGCAGCAGTTGCTGTTTCCGGAAGTGCTCGCCTTGGCACAAGACGAGATGGTGTTGGTCGGACAACTATTGCCTGATCTGAAGGCCATCGGTTTTGATCTGGAGCAGTTGAGTCCGGACAGTTATTCGATACAAGGTGTGCCGGCACAACTGGCACAACAATCACCCGTGCCGGTATTGCAGCATATACTGGCGCAGGTACGCGAGCGCGGTCCGGATACCCAACGCGAATGGCGCGAACAGATTGCGTTGACTTTGGCGCAGAACGCAGCTATCCCTTATGGGAAAAACCTCTCAGAAGTTGAGATGCGAGACCTCTTGGCGCGTCTGGTGGCGCTGCCTCAGTACCGCCGAACGGCGGATGGCAAGATTATCGTCTCGCTGCTGACGGACGAAGAGATCAATAAACGATTCTGATAAACTAAAAATATACGACCATGAAAAGATCATATATCATCTATTATCTATTATCTATCGTCTTTTTTGTGGCTTGTACGCCTCCTGATCATTTGACGATTCTGCATACGAATGATACGCACTCGCAGGTGGAGCCGAAAGCCAACGGTCAGGGTGGTTATGCCCGTCGTATGGGTATGATCAACGAGGAGCGGAAGATTGATAAGAACCTGCTATTGGTAGATGCCGGTGATTTTAGCCAGGGCACGCCGTACTTCAATTTCTACCACGGTCGCGTAGAGTTGGAGGCGATGAACAGGATGCGTTATGATGCCGGCACGCTCGGCAATCATGAGTTCGATAACGGCCTCGATACGCTCGCTGAGGTGATTCGTTCGACGGCTAAGTTCCCGATTGTATGTGCCAATTATGACTTCACCGGTACAGTAATGGAAGGGGTGGTTAAACCCTATACGATCGTGTATAAAGGAGGCTTGAAAATCGGCATCTTTGGTCTGGGTTGCGACCCCAAGGGTATTATCTCCGATAGGAATTTTAAACCTGCGGTCTATCTGGCTCCATATCCTGTGGCGCAACAGATGGCAGATACGCTTCATGCACAGGGTTGTGACCTCGTGGTGTGCCTGAGTCATATGGGGACGTGCGGCAAAGCCCCCGAGGATGTATGCGACACGGCGCTTGTGAGTCATACGCGAGGCATTGACGTGGTCATCGGCGGACATACCCATAAATTATATGATAATTTACGCATCGCTAATTTGGATGGAGACAGCATCCCGGTATGTCAAATGGGTAAGAGCGGAGTATATTTGGGTAAAATAGTGCTATATTTAGGTGACAAAAATGAAAAATAAGACAAAAAAATTTGGTCAATTCAAAAAAATGTAGTAATTTTGCACCGAGTTTCCGAAACGTGCGGAAATAGAATTATACGATAATTAATAAAAACACATAAATAATAACGCTAAAATTTTTAGTATCATGGCAGAAATTGAAGCAAAAGTAAAAGCAATTATTGCTGATAAGCTGGGTGTAGAAGAGTCACAGATTACGAACGAGGCTAACTTCCAAACGGATCTGGGTGCAGATTCTCTCGACACGGTTGAGATGATCATGGAGTTCGAGAAGGAATTCAATGTTGAGATTCCGGACGAGGATACCCAGAAGATTGCTACCGTAGGCGATGCAATCGCTTATGTTGAGAAGAAAGCCGGAAAGTAATTTTCTTTTCACTTGAGTTTGCGAGTTTACGGGAATACTGTAAACTCGTATGCTTTTTATATTTGCACGAAGAAAACTATGCAGTTAAAACGAGTTGTTATAACAGGATTAGGCGCGCTTACGCCCGTAGGTAACTCTGCGCCGGAAACATGGCAGGCATTGATTAACGGTGTGAACGGAATAGCTCCGATCACCGCTTTTGATGCCACGAATTTCAAGACGCAGTTCGCTGGTGAGGTTAAGAATTTTGATCCGACTCCGCTGATTGACCGCAAGGAGGCACGTAAGATGGATCGCTACTCGCAGTTCTCTGTTTGGGTAGCAGACGAGGCACTCAAAGATAGCGGTCTTGACCTGGAGAAGGAAGATCGCAGTCGAGTAGGTGTTATCTGGGGTTCCGGTATGGGTGGCTTGCAGAGTACCGAGTCGGAGATCATCGATTTTGCCAAAGGTGACGGCATACCCCGCTTCAATCCGTTCATGATTCCGAAGGCTATTCCGTCTATCGCGGCCGGTCAGATCTCTATCCGTTTCGGTCTCGGTGGTCCGAGTTACTCGGTGAGCACGGCTTGTTCATCCTCTTCCCACGCAGTAGGTTCGGCTTTTGACCAGATTCGTTTGGGACATGCTGACGTGCTGCTGACGGGTGGTGCAGATGCAGACGTGACCTTCTCCGGTATCGGTGGTTTCAACTCGTTGCACGCATTGTCCACCAATAATGAGCATCCCGAGACCGCCAGCCGTCCATTCTCCAAGAGTCGCGACGGATTCGTGCTGGGCGAAGGAGCGGCTTGTCTGATTATGGAGGAGTACGAGCATGCCAAAGCCCGCGGCGCGAGGATATACGCAGAGATTGTGGGCGTTGGTATGACCTCAGATGCCTATCATATGACGGCTCCGGATCCGGAAGGAAAAGGTGCGGAGCGCGTGATGCGTCAAGCGCTCAAGGATGCGAACTTGGAACCGGAGAAGATTGATTTCGTCAATACCCACGGTACTTCGACACCGCTTGGTGACGTGACCGAGGTGAAGGCTATCCAACGCGTTTTCGGTGAGCATGTATATGATATGAACCTCGATTCAACCAAGTCGATGACCGGTCACTTGATCGGTGCTACCGGTGCGGTAGAGGCGTTGGCTTGTATCATGGCGTTGAAAGACGGTATCATCCCGCCGACCATCAATCATGACCCGGAAGACAAGGATGAAGAGATTGATTATCGTATCAACTTCACCTTTGACAAGGCGCAGAAACGCGATATTCACTATGCGCTGAGCAATACCTTCGGTTTTGGTGGACACAATGCATGTCTGATCTTTAAGAAATGGGAGGAGTGACCCGGATAATTCACTCTATTAGTCACTAAATTTTATTTAAGGTATTATGATTGCAAAAATTGGAGCAAACGCAGGCCTCGTATGGGGTGCGTTGCAGAACGGTGCCCTGGATTTGAAGGCACTGAAAAAAGCTACCAAACTGAAGAATGACGAGTTGGCTTTCGCCCTCGGATGGCTCGCACGCGAGAACAAACTGACTTTCGCTGAGAAAGAAGGTGAGATCATCGTTGCTTTAGCTTAAGTATGGTAATTGCTATCGTAGGCGCCTCGGGCGCCGTCGGACAGGAGTTGCTCGCTGTTCTCGAACAGCGGCAATTCCCTCTCTCCGAACTAAGACTCTTTGGATCGGAGCGCAGTGCCGGCACTACATACCTGTTTCGTGGCAAAAAGTACGAAGTACAATTGTTACAACATAACGACGCTTTCAAGGGCGTCGATATTGCTTTTGTCTCCGCGGGCGCGGGCGTGTCACGTGCGTATGCGGAGGATATCACCCGCTTCGGAGCTATCATGATCGATAACTCATCGGCTTTTCGTATGGACGCTGATGTGCCGTTGGTGGTTCCTGAAGTGAATGCGGAGGATGCACTCAATCGTCCGCGAAATATCATCGCTAACCCGAACTGTACTACGATTCAGATGGTGGTCGCTTTGCAGGCTATCGAGAACCTGAGTCATATCCGTCGTGTGCATGTGGCTACCTATCAGGCGGCTTCCGGTGCAGGAGCACAGGCGATGAAAGAACTCGAGACACAATACCGTCAAGTGCTGAATGGCGACGAAGTGACGGTAAATAAGTTTGCCTATCAGTTAGCCTACAACCTCATCCCGCATATTGACGTGTTCACCGACAACGGTTACACGAAAGAGGAGCTGAAGATGTTCAACGAGACGCGTAAGATCATGCACTCGGACGTTAAGGTCAGTGCAACCTGTGTGCGTGTGCCTTCGCTGAGGGCACATAGCGAGAGTGTGTGGGTGGAGACCGAACGACCAATCAGTGTCGAAGAGGCCAAAGAGGCGTTTGCTAAAGCGAAGGGCTGCGTGCTGATGGACGATCCGGAGAATAAGATTTACCCGATGCCGCTGTTCCTGAGCGGCAAAGATGAGGTGTTCGTCGGTCGTATCCGCAAAGACCTGACCGACGAGAACGGACTCACCTTCTGGTGCGTGAGTGACCAGATACGCAAGGGAGCGGCACTCAATGCTGTACAGATAGCCGAATGGCTGATTGCCAATGACAAATGATCCGTGTCAAATAGAAATCATGGCACCCGTTGGGTGTTGGGAGTCTCTGGCTGCAGCAATACAGGCGGGGGCTACCAGCGTCTATTTCGGTATAGAGCACCTCAATATGCGTGCCCGTAGTTCGGTCAATTTCACAACGGACGATATGTCCACTATTGTGGCGACTTGCCGTGAGGCGGGTGTGAAGACCTATTTGACGGTGAACACGGTTATGTACCCCGAGGACTTGACGTTGATGCGCGAGATCGTGGACAAAGCCCACGCGGTGGGGGTAGATGCCATCATCGCGAGCGACATTGCGGTTATGCAATATGCCAACGCCATCGGTCAGGAGGTACACCTCTCTACTCAACTCAATATCGCAAATACCGAGGCGCTCAAGTTCTACGCGCAGTTTGCGGATGTCGTTGTCTTGGCGCGCGAACTGAACATGGAGCAAGTGGCGTCTGTATATCGCGATATCCAAGAGCAACATATCTGCGGACGCGGCGGGCAACCGATCCGTATTGAGATGTTCTGTCATGGTGCGCTGTGCATGGCGGTAAGCGGGAAATGTTACCTGAGCCTCAATAACTACGGCTTGAGTGCTAACCGCGGTGCCTGCGTGCAAGTCTGCCGTCGGGGATATACGGTGAAGGATAAATCGTCGGATCTCGAACTGGACATCGACAACCAATACATCATGTCACCCAAGGATCTGAAGACCATTCATTTTCTCAATAAGATGCTCGATGCGGGTGTTCGGGTGCTCAAGATCGAAGGTCGTGCCCGTGGGGCGGAGTATGTATCTACCGCTGTAAAATGCTACAAAGAGGCGGTGGAGGCTTGGCAGAACGGTGAGTATGCTAACGATGCAGTCATTGAGCCTAAGATAGCTGATTGGAATGAACGACTTAGCCGTGTTTTCAACCGCGGCTTCTGGGACGGTTATTACCAGGGACAGAAACTCGGCGAGTGGACACATTCGTATGGCAACAAAGCAACCCGCAAGAAGATCTACGCTGCCAAGTGCACGAATTTCTTTAAGAACCTCAGTGTAGCGGAGTTCCTCGTTGAGGCGGTGGACGCTATCGAAGAAGGACAGGATTTGCTCATCACCGGCGAGACCACCGGTGTGTATGAATGTAAGGCGGTGGGGCTGCGGGATACCAACGGACACCCGACCAAACAAGTTAAACAAGGACAATTCTTCTCGCTCAAGACGGACACGCTGCTCCGTCGCGGCGATAAACTATATCTATGGACGGAGTGATGCACATAGTGTCGATGACGAACGTACCTTGGTGCGGATGGACGATGTTAGCCCTGTTGCTTTGCGCAGTGCTGGCGGAGTTCTTTCAACCGGGTGTCATCACGCAGGCACCTGCTGCACTGCTTGCCCGAACGGACAGAACCTACAAAGAGTCACCGGCTAATTTCATGGGTCAACTGATGGTGACACTCTTCAGGATCGGTACCATGGCACTGGCGCTGTGTCTGTGTTTCTGCTCCATCAATCACGCGCACTTCACGGCCTTTTGGGCAATAAGCGGCATCATCATGGTTGTGCTGATGCTGAAGATGCTTTTGAATGTGCTGTTGGACTATACGTTCTCCCTCTCGCGCCGTTTTGGTAGCGCGTACGAGGCGTATGGCAACATCGTTACCACAGGGACGGTCGTCTTGTATCCGGTGATGATGGTATTGATGCATGTGCCTAATCCGCTGGCGGTACAAGGAACGATAGCGGTATTGGCCATCTTGTTCCTTTGTGCCTGGACATTTCGTGCGGTGCGTACCTATGTGGTATCGCCGGCGGCTATCCTCTATTTAGTGCTATATATCGCTACATTGGAGGTGGTACCGATGGCATTACTCTTTTATTTATCTGCAAAAACGATAAGCTATATATGATTAAACGAATTCTTTTTTCACAACCCCGCCCGATGACCGAGCATAATCCTTATTCGCGTTTGGAGGAGCAGTTCGGCGTGCAGTGCGATTTCTACCAGTTTATTCATATCGAAGGACTGGAGGCGCGGGAGTTTAGACAGCAGCGAATCAATCCGCTTGACTATACAGCTGTGATTCTCAATTCGAAATTAGGAGCGGAGCATTATTTCCGTCTTTGCGAAGAGATGAGGCTGAATGTGCCCGATTCGATGCATTATTACTGCAACTCGGAGCAAGTGGGTTTGTATTTGCAGAAATTTATCAACTACCGCAAACGTAAAGTCTTTTTCCCTGAGACGGGCAATCAGTTCAAGGATTTGTTGCCTGCCATGCATCGCCGTCCGAACGAGAAATACCTGATGGTACTCTCGGATATACACTCGGATGACCAGATCAATATGTTTGCCGAGAATGGCATAGAAGTGACACCGGCGATCATGTACCGTACGGTGACGACTCCCTGGCCGACCGACAAACCTTTCGATTATGACCTCATTGCGCTCTTCACGCCGGCAGGTGTGACCTCGCTTAAGGAGAATTTCCCCGATTGGAAACAAGGCAAGACCCTCATCGCTGCTTTTGGTGATGGTACGGTGCGTGCGCTGGAGGAGGCAGGTTACCGCGTGGATATAGAAGCCGGACAAGGCAAAGCGTTTGCTTCGCTGCCGATGGCTATCGCGGACTATCTGGAGAAGAATGCCTAATACGTTTCCTAAACATAATAAACTCTGCGGGCAAGTGCGCATTGCCGCTTTGTACAAAGAGGGGAAACGTTTCACGGCGTGGCCTGTGCGAGTGACGTATATGCCGACAGAAGGCGACACTCAAGTTCTCGTTTGGGCACCCAAATCGCTCTTCAAGCGGGCAGTCAAACGCAATCACTTACGTCGATTAATGCGAGAGGCGTACAGGCTTCACCAGGAACTATTGGGGGATAAGCATTATCAAATTGCGTTTAATTACATGGATAAAGAGGAACAATCCTTTGCAACAATCGAAAAAGCGGTATGCAAGGCATTAAGGAAAATATCCGAACAGTCGTAAGGAAGGCGTTTTTGTTACCGGTTTATTTCTACCGCGTCTTCATCTCGCCCCTCACGCCCCCGTCGTGCCGCTATACGCCGACTTGCAGTCAATACATGGTGGAGGCCGTCCTCAAACACGGTATCTTCAAAGGCGGTTGGCTCGGTATCAAACGTATCCTGCGTTGTCACCCTTGGGGCGGTTCCGGTTACGATCCCGTTCCCTAATTCCCTAATTCCCTAATTCGCTAATCGTTATGAGAATCGATATTATTACATGTTGTCCTGAATTGCTTGAGTCACCGCTCAATCATTCGATCATTCAGCGCGCGAAGGACAAAGGCCTTTGCGAGATATACGTGCATAACTTGCGCGATTGGACGCTCGATAGGCACCGTAAGGTCGATGATTACGCTTTCGGTTTTGGTGCCGGTATGGTTCTTCAGATTGAGCCTATCGATCGCCTTATCTCGCATCTTAAGTCCGAGCGGGACTACGATGAGATCATCTTTACGGCTCCTGATGGCGAGCGTTTTGACCAGAAGGCTGCGAATAATCTCTCGCTCAAGCAGAACATCATTATCCTGTGCGGGCATTATAAAGGCGTGGATCAACGCGTGCGCGATCATCTTATCACACGCGAGTATAGCATCGGTGACTTCGTACTCACCGGAGGTGAGATGCCGGCAGCCATGATGACCGATGCCATCGTACGTCTGCTGCCCGGTGCGCTCGGCGATGTCGAGTCGGCTCTCAATGATTCATTCCAAGACGGACTGCTCGAAGCAGGGGTCTATACACGCCCAGCAGACTACAAAGGATGGAAAGTACCGGACATTCTTCTTTCCGGTCATCAAGCTAAGATCGAAGAATGGATGTACGAGCAATCATTGGAGCATACACGCGAAAGAAGACCCGATTTATTAGACGAAAACTAAAATGTCGAGAATTGCGGAGTAGGGGTGTTGTTTTGACAAACGGACTTAGCAAAAATATGTTTTATAACATTTTTTTTGAAAAAAATTTGGTCATATCGTCTAAAAGCAGTACTTTTGCACCGTGTTTTTCATGGTATTAGATTTAAGGTTAAGTAAAAAGATTGGGATGTCGGGAGACATCCTTCTTTGTTTTATGTAGGTTTCGTTCTTTTTTATTTGCGTATTTCAATTATTTTTTGTAATTTTGCAGCGCAAAACGAAACATCCATGGAAACGCTTATTTCTATTATCGGTGGCTCCAATGTCGATCTGTCGGCTACGCTGAACGATGCGTTTATTGCCGCGGACTCTAATCCCGGACATATCGAGGTGGGTTACGGAGGTGTAGCGCGTAATATCGCGCATAACTTATCGTTGCTTGGCGCGCGCACGCAGTTGTTGACTGTCTTTGGTGGCGACCTGTTTGGCGGGTTACTGCATGACTACTGCAAGCAGTTGGGTATCGATATTCACTTGTCTGACCGTGTAAACGCTCAGCGTTCAGGTATCTATCTGTGCCTCAATAACCACGGCGGTGAGATGATTGCAGCGGTGGCGGATACAGAAGTGATCCGTACGATCACGCCCGAATGGCTCGCCAAACGTAGCGGGGAGATCAACCTCTCGGACTATATCGTGGCGGATACGAATATTACCGAGGACTCGATTCGTTGGCTGATGGAGAATGTGACCGTGCCGCTCTTTATCGATGGCGTGAGTACGACCAAAGCCCATCGGGTGGTGAATGCACTCAGCAAAGCTAAACTGCCGTACCTTCATACCCTCAAGCTCAATCTCAAAGAGGCTTTGGCAGTTACCGAAGCGGCTACTTATGCCGAAGCGGCACAAAAACTCTTAGACCTCGGTGTGGCGCACGTGTATATCACGCTTGGTAGCGAAGGTGTGTATTGTCGTACGGCCGCCGAAGAATGGCTCTTCCCTGCGCTGCCCGGAGAGGTGGTGAACACGACCGGTGCAGGTGATGCGTTTCTGGCAGGTGTCGTCTATGCTCATGCCAAGGGTATTGACTTCCCGCAGACAGCCCAGTACGGTCTCATGGCCGCACGCGCGACCCTGATGAGTCCTAAAGCCGTGAACCCCGATATCGCCAATATATTACTCTAATGAATAAATACTTATCTATCTCGCCTGAAGTGGCGAAAGCATTAGAAGAGGGCAAGCCCGTTGTAGCCCTTGAATCGACTATTATCTCGCACGGCATGCCGTACCCGCAGAATGTGGAGACGGCTCTCAGAGTGGAGCAGACCATTCGTGAGAACGGCGCTGTACCGGCAACGATCGCTATCATCGGAGGCAAACTCAAAGCCGGTTGTACGCCCGAAGAGATTGAATACCTCGGTCGTAAAGGCCAAGAGGTTATCAAGGCCTCGCGCCGTGACTTGCCTGTGCTCATTGCCCGCAAAGAGGATGGTGCTACAACGGTCACCACGACCATGATCATCGCCTCGATGGCAGGCATTAAGATCTTCGCAACCGGAGGTATTGGCGGTGTACACCGCGGGGCACAAAAGACTTTCGATATCTCCGCTGACCTCGAGGAACTTGCCCAAACGCCCGTTATGGTCATCTGCGCAGGCGCCAAGTCCATTCTGGATCTTGGTCTTACGCTCGAGTACCTCGAGACAAAAGGTGTGCCCGTGATCGGATACCAGACCGATGAGTTACCGGCTTTCTATACGCGTCACAGCGGTTTCGGTGTGGACTATCGCATCAATACCCCCGAGGAACTCGCTGCGGCTTTTAAGGCCAAGATCGACTGCGGCCTCAAGGGTGGTATGCTTGTAACGAATCCCATCCCCGAGGAGTACTCGATGCCCAAAGAGAAAATCGATGCGGCAATCGCTCAAGCCCTCAAAGAGATGGACGAAGCCGGCGTGCACGGCAAACAATGTACACCTTTCTTGCTCGCCAAGGTCAAAGACCTCACCGGAGGTGACAGTCTGGCAGCGAACATTCAATTAGTCCTTAATAACGCCCGCCTTGCGGCCAAAACAGCCAAAGCACTATGCGAAAAATAATTGTTTTTGTACTTTGTTCTTTGATTCTTCTGCCTGCGTGTCAGAAGAAACCCGTTCAAGTAACGTTTGCTACCACCGAAGCCATCCCTGTAGATGCTTCTTCGGACGGAATCCAAGATCTGAATTATCTTGCGCAACTGGCTCCTACCAAAGCCGATCTGGAGGAGCAGTTGAACGTGCAGATAGGTTATGCGCCCGAGCGTTTATGGGTGGGGGATCCTGAGTGCCCGATGCTGAACTGGGCTACCGACGCCCTCTGGGAGGCAGCTAAAAAAGTGTATCCGGAGAAGGTGGATATCGCGATTGTCAATATGGGTGGTATGCGTTGTGAATGGCCGGCAGGTGCGATCACCAAGGAGAAGGTGTTTGAGTTGATGCCGTTTGATAACGAACTTGTCGTGTTGACCCTCAAAGGGGAAGATGTCATCGCCCTTTGTGAGTCCTTCGCGCGGTATGGTGGTCAGGGCGTAGCAGGTATGCGCGTGACGGTTATTGACGGTCATTTGGCAGATGTACAGGTAGGCGGCAAAGCCGTTAACCCGAAAGCACTCTACACGGTGGCTACCAGCGATTATCTGTCCGGTGGAACAGACCACATGGAAGCTCTCACACGTTATGTGGAATATTGGAGAAGTGAGTTGAAAATCCGAGATTTATATCTGGAAGCCGTCCAGACGCAGGACACTATCCGTGCCGCAGTCGATGGACGCATGACCATGAAGCCATAACGGTACGTTATGCTCCACGTGCCCGATGGGGGCATTGAAAAGAACGGGGTAGTCGTAGTCTGCGACTGCCTCTTTTATTGTCTCATAGATCGACTCGCCCATCAGAGCATCGTCCTCGCAGTCGCTGAACTGTCCGACGATGAGTCCGCTCAAGTGCGCCAGTACACCACTCAACCGCAGATTGCGAATCATTCGGTCGATATGATAATGCCGCTCGGCGATGTCTTCGATGAGTAGGATGGGGAATTGGTAACTCAGTTTGCTCAGACCGTACGGCGTTCCCTGCAGTCCGTACAGCACGCTCAGGTTACCGCCTACGATAGGTGCAAAAGCCTGACCGGGACGATTGAGCGGATGGCTCTCCCAGCGGTACTCGATCGGCTCGCCGGCTAACAGCTTGCGCAGCGCCACCATCGGTTCACTGTCTTCGGGTAAGGTCGCGATATGCTTGCACATGATGCCGTGTAGCGACGGTTGATGATTGATGCCCGACAACTGATGCAGCGCCGTGATGTCGCTGAAACCGATGATGGGCTTCGTGATTGGAGCTACCTTGTCGATGATGCGCTGCATTCCGTACCCTCCGCGCGCACAAAGAATCATATCCACACGCTCATCTTGTAGGGCTTCGTTGAGATCCGCCAAGCGTTCCTCATCTGTGCCGGCGAAGCGTCCTCGCGCGTCACGTGCGTGCGCGCCCTCGCTCACCTTATATTCCCACGCGCGCAGACGCGTAGTTGCCCCATCGATATACGAGGGATCGATGGCTCCGGATGGTGATATGATTCGGATATGCTTCACGTTTAACTATACACTTTGTATTCGATCCAGTTAACAAGTCGTTTGGGTAAGATCCGGTCTAATAAACAGAGTACGCGGTAACTGAAACCGCCTACATACTGCGGGCGCGGACTCTTGCAGGTAGCAATATGCCAGAAGAGTTCCGCCATCTGTTTGGGACTCATACCTCCGCGTTCATCGCGCTCCATGGTTGTGATGGCTTTGTTGGCGCCTGTATAGACCTCCTCGCCTTTTGTGCTTTTCGCACGCGCGTCGGTAAAGCCTGTGCTGACATCGCCGGGCATCATCACGGAA
This sequence comes from uncultured Bacteroidales bacterium, assembly GCA_946187555.1. Taxonomy (GTDB): domain Bacteria; phylum Bacteroidota; class Bacteroidia; order Bacteroidales; family Paludibacteraceae; genus Colicola. The sequence continues at coordinate 662 of CAMHQP010000019.1, read as the reverse complement.
ACGCTGATGCCGAAGTCTTTCACTTCGTTAGCTAAAGCTAAGGCCAGCGCGTTGATGGCGGCCTTGCTCGCCGAATAGAAAGCCTGGTAGGGAACGGGCAGGGCTGCGGCTACCGAACTGGTATAGATGATTCGTCCGAAGCCTTGTTGGCGCAGTTGCGGTAATACGGCCTGCGTGAAACGTACGGCACCCATGAAATTGACATCCATCTGATGCTCGGCCTCTTTGATCTCCGTGAACTCTACCGAGCCCGAGATACCGAATCCCGCGTTGGAGATGACAACATCGATCGTGTCGGTCTGCTTCATTACCTCGTTGATCGCCGTGCGCGTACTCTTCTCGTCACATACATCACAGTTGACGTGGGTGATGCCGTCATGGTCGATGCCGTGACGACTTAACTCAAAAACACGCCAGCCACGCTCCGCAAAGAGCATGGCTGTCGCTTTTCCTATACCCGAACTACCGCCGGAAAGAACGAGAGTCTTCATATCACATCTTGGGTGCACCTTCGTGCAGCACGCGTGCTATGATTTGTACTGCCTCGTCGATGATCGGCTCGGTATGTGTCGCCATCAAGGTCGTACGCAACAGGCACTCGCCTTCCACGCACGCCGGCGCAATAACCGGGTTCACATACACACCCTCGTCGAACATCTTCT
>CAMHQP010000018.1 GCA_946187555.1 uncultured Bacteroidales bacterium | reverse complement strand
TTGGTGATTTCTATGATGTGAAGATCACGAGGGCGGAGGAATTTGATTTGTACGGGCAGATCGTTTAAAGTTGAAAGTTTAAAGTTGAAAGATATACCATGCTAACTAAAGAATTTATCGGCTTAGTGTCGAACGAATCGGGGCTAAGCAAGAAAGAAACGGAGCAGTTGCTGACGACGATGAACGCCATCGTTCGTGAGAACCTGATGGACGGCAAAGCGATCCAATTACAGGGGCTGGGTGCGTTTGAAATCAAAGAACGAAAGGAGCGCGTGATTGTACATCCGCGTACGGGAGAGCGCACGATTGTTCCGAGTAAAAACCAACTGGTATTCAGACCGGTTGCAACCATCAAAGATGAACTTAAGAATATCTGATTATGGCTGAGAAACTGAGTTGGACAGAGTTACGCCGCGCTTTGGCTAAGCGTACGGGCGTAAGTGAGAAAACGGCAGGAGCTTTTCTTAATGCCGTTCAGGCGCAGTTACTGGAAGCGCTGAAAACCGATAAGCAAGTGAAGATCAACGGTCTGGGAACCTTCAAGGTACAGGCTGTCGCTCCGCGAAAGAGCGTGAACGTCACAACCGGCGAGGAGATCATTATCGAAGGTTATAATAAACTGGCGTTCACACCGGAAGCTGGGGTGAGAGAGTTAATTGAAAGCCAAGAGTCAGGAGTCAAGAGTCAAGAGGCCGATAATGCTCCGGTCATTGACCCGATTCAGAAGCTCGGGGCACAGGCAGAGGAAATCGTAGATATCCTCGGAGACCTCGGACAAAGTCCGATAGAAGCGCCTGCGGCAGAACCCGAGCCGGTAGTGGAGCCGGAATCCGCTCCTGCACCGGAGCCGGTGTTTATTCCGGAACCTAAGAAAGAGCCCGAGCCGGAGATTATTGTACAGAAGCCGAAGAAGGAGAAAAAGAAGAGTCATTTCTGGCGTGATACGTTGATTTGCGTGGTGATTCTGCTGCTGTTGTTAGCCGGCGGTTATTTCTTCCTTCGTCAGGAGTTGAGCGATATCATCCGTTCGTTCATGGCACCAGTTGAGACCGAAGAAGTAGTGGTAGGAGAGCCTGTAGTGTTAGTTGAAGAACCCGCGGTGGTAGAAGAAGAGCCTGCGGCAGCGGAAGAAGTAGTTACAGCGGAGGAAGACATCCGCGTGTACAACGATATTCTCTTGACGGAAGAGATCACGCCGGGTAGCCGTTTGGCATGGATAGCGAAAAAACATTACGGGAACAAGATTTATTGGCCGTACTTGTATGACGCCAATAAGGATCATATCTCTCATCCGAATCAGATTGCTATCGGCACGCCTATCCGCGTACCGAGACTGACGGAGGCGCAGATGGATACCACTTCCACGGCGTTTTTACAGCTCAAACAAGAAGCTGAAGAAGCTTGCAAGAAGTAATTCACATAGAAGGCGCAGACACCCATAACCTGAAACATATATCAGTAGATATACCCCGCAATAAGCTGGTGGTGGTTACAGGTGTTAGCGGCAGCGGAAAGAGTTCGCTGGCTTTCGACACATTATATGCCGAAGGTCAGCGACGCTATGTGGAGAGCCTGAGTGCGTATGCCCGCCAGTTCATGGGGCGTATGCAGAAACCGGAGGTGGAGAAGATAGAAGGTATCCCGCCGGCTATCGCTATTCAGCAGAAAGTGACGAGCCGCAACCCGCGTTCGACCGTAGGGACGGTAACAGAGATATACGACTACCTTAAGCTTCTGTACGCGCGCGTAGGCCACACGTACTCGCCCGTGAGCGGAGAAGAGGTTCGCAAGAACACGATACGCGATGTGGTGCAGTACATGGAAGCGCAACCGAAAGGGACGCGTCTGTATCTGTTGAGTCCGATCGTGCTACCGGAAGGTCGTACGTTGCAGGAACAGTTGGCGCTTTGGCAGAGTCAGGGTTTCAGTCGGTTGCTCATCGACGGCGATACCGTTCGGTTGGATGACACGACGTGGCAGCAAGCGCAGGGGCATGAGTCGTACCTGCTGGTAGATCGTATCATCGTGGATCACGAACCGGCAACGAGTAACCGTTTTGCAGACAGTGTTCAAACGGCTTTCTTTGAGGGCAACGGTGAATGTCATGTATGGGTCAATAAACACGAGAAAGTGTTCTCCGAGCGCTTTGAGGCAGATGGTATTCAGTTTATCGAGCCGAGCGAACACCTGTTTGATTTCAACAGTCCGGTAGGGGCATGTGAGGAATGTAAGGGCGTAGGTTCGGTGATGGGTATCGATCCGGATTTGGTGGTACCCGATAAGTCGAAAACGATCTACGAGGGGGCAATCGCCTGCTGGCAGAGTGAGAAAATGCGCGAATGGAACGATGCCTTAGTGTATAACGCAGCGAAGTTCGATTTTCCTATCCATACTCCTTTCTATGCCTTGAGTCAAGAGCAGAAACAACTGCTTTGGCAGGGTAATGACTATTTCCGAGGGCTGCACGAGTTCTTTAAAATGCTGGAGAAAGAGCAGTACTCGAAGATGCTGTATAAAGTGCTGCTGGCGCGGTATAAGGGGAAGACGATCTGTCCTGTGTGCAACGGTTTCCACCTGCGCAAAGAGGCGGAGTATGTATTGGTTAACGGCAAATCGATCCAGCAGTTATGCGCGATGCCGATCTCGGAACTGGATGAATGGTTTGAGCATTTGCAGTTGCGTGAGATCGAGATGCAGACCATTGAGATCGTGCTTGCGGAGATACGCAGTCGGTTGCAATTCATGAAAGATGTGGGTCTGAGTTATCTGACGCTGAACCGTCAGAGCACGACGCTCTCCGGCGGTGAGAGCCAGCGTATCAGTTTGGCCAAATCACTCGGCAGCAGTCTGGTGGGTTCTTTGTACGTGTTAGACGAACCATCGATTGGTCTGCACCCGCGCGACACGGAGCGCCTGATACGTGTGCTCAAACAACTGCGTGACTTAGGAAATACGATCGTGGTGGTGGAGCACGATGAGGATATCATCGCCGCCGCGGATCACGTGATAGAGATCGGTCCGATGGCGGGTAGGAATGGTGGCGAAGTGGTGTACGAAGGTCGTCCGCGGCCGGAGCTATTCACTTATCAGATCCCCACGCATCGCCGACATTGGAGCAATTATATCGAGGTAGAAGGCGCATGTGAGAACAACCTCAAGAACCTGACCGTCCGCTTCCCGCTGCATGTGATGACCGTGGTGACGGGCGTGAGCGGTAGTGGTAAATCGAGTCTGGTGAGCAAGGTACTCTACCCTGCGTTGAAGAAGCATTACGGTGGTGTCTTTGGTGAGCATACCGGTGATTTCGGTCACCTACACGGCAGTCTGCAGTTGATGCGCGATATTGAGTATGTGGATCAGAACCCGCTCAGTCGTTCGAGCCGCAGCAATCCCGTGACTTATCTGAAGGCCTATGACGAAATACGTCGTTTGTACGCGGAGCAGCCCTTGTCCAAACAACTCGGTTTCACCCCGGCTCATTTCTCTTTCAACACCCCGGGTGGCCGTTGCGAAGCTTGTCAGGGCGAAGGAACGATCACGATCGAGATGCAGTTTATGGCCGATCTGATTTTGGAATGCGAGCAGTGTCATGGTCGGCGCTTCAAACAGGATGTACTGGACGTTCATTACCGCGACAAATCGATCTATGATATCTTGGGCATGACGGTGAACCAGGCCGTGGAGTTCTTCAGTCAGGATCCCGCCTGTGAGAAGATTGTCAAGCGTCTCAAACCGCTGCAGGAAGTAGGTATCGGATACGTGCAGTTAGGTCAAAGCAGCAGTACCCTCTCGGGCGGCGAGAGTCAGCGCGTGAAATTGGCTTCTTTCCTTGCGCAAGAGGATAACACGCCTACTATCTTCGTGTTCGACGAGCCGACCACGGGTCTGCATCACAAGGATATCGAGGTGTTGTTAGCGGCGCTGAACCGACTCATCAGTAAGGGTCACACGGTCATTATCATCGAGCATAACCCGGCCGTCATCTTAGCTGCTGACCATGTGATCGACTTGGGTAAAGAAGGCGGCAAAGAAGGCGGACATATCGTCTGTGCGGGTACGCCGGAAGAGGTGGCGCAGTGTCCTGATAGTTATACAGGTAAGTACCTGGCACAAATAATAGCGAATACAGAACAATCAACCAATATATGAAACACACAAGTTTAAAAGAATTGCGTCATTCGGACATCTTCACCCGCATGCCGCAAATGAATTACTTACCCCGTTGGGGCGTTTTGATGATGGATATCGTACTTTGTACGATTGCGTTTTGGGTAAGCGTTTGGGTAGGAAGCGGTGTCTTCGATTACCTCAATTTGGACAAGTTAGATGTTTCTACGGGGATACAGTACCTCATCGTGATGGTGGTTCAGGTGATAGCCTTCTGGGCTTTCCACACCTATTCGGGTATTCTGCGCTACTCCACGTTCATCGACACGACCAAGATCCTGCTGTCCAATATCAGCACAGGTGCCGTATTGATGCTGTTCAACCTCATCATGGATCACACCGAAGGTTGGCATCCAATCTTGAACACGGTGCTGATGGTGTATGTGCCGACATCGTTTGTGCTGCTCTTCTCGCTACGCGTGGGAGTGAAGACGATCAGTGAGGCGCTGGAGCGCAACCAGAACAATCCGCGTGTGCTGATCTACGGTACGCAGACCGCCGGTATCGCGATTGCCAAGATGCTTCGTTCGGCAGGTAATGCACCGTACCGACCGATCGGTTTTATTGCGGAACCGAATGAACGGATCGGGTACGACTTGGTCGGTCTGCGGGTACGGCCACTGAATGAGAAGCTGTTTGACTGGATGGCGGTACACAATGTCAACCATGTGATTGTTTCTCCGATGAAGATGAAGCAGATCAACCCATCGAAAGACCTGCAGATCTTCATCGACCATAACATCCGTATCCTGACCACACCGTATTTTACTAAATTCGACAATGTCGATGCTATCGATGCCGCACGTATAGGTCGTATTGATGCCGTTAAGATCGAGGATCTGCTGGAACGTCCGCAGATAGAGATGAATACGGAGAACGTACGCCAGATCATTCAGAATCGCGTGGTGTTAGTGAGCGGTGCGGCAGGTAGTATCGGTAGTGAGTTAGTACGACAGATCCAGCAGTTCTCGCCGCAGGTGACGATTCTTCTCGAGATGGCAGAGTCACCTTTACATGACTTGGTTTTGGAATTACACAACCAGTTCCCCGAGGCGCGATTTATTCCCGTCATTGCGGATGTACGCAACCGTGCCCGTATCGAGCAGATCTTCAGCGAGATGCGTCCGGACGTTGTCTATCACGCTGCAGCATATAAGCATGTGCCGCTGATGGAGAGTTTCCCGAATGAAGCTATTCAGGCGAATGTATTAGGTACGAAAAACATGGCGGATATCGCCGTTAAGTACGGTGTACAACGTTTCGTGATGATCTCCACGGATAAGGCGGTTAACCCGACGAATATCATGGGTGCCAGCAAGCGTATCGCAGAGATCTACGTCCAATCGCTCTTCCGTAAGCTGAGCGCGAAGAACCCGGACTGCACGAAGTTCATCACGACACGTTTCGGAAATGTGTTAGGCAGTAACGGTTCGGTCATTCCGTATTTCCGCAAGCAGATTGCCACCGGCGGTCCGATTACTGTGACCCATCCAGATATCATCCGCTATTTCATGACGATCCCTGAGGCATGTTGTCTCGTGATGGAGGCCAGCACGCTGGGTAATGGCGGTGAGATCTTCGTCTTCGACATGGGCAAACCGGTGAAGATACTTGATCTGGCACGAAATATGGTTCGTTTGGCCGGTTATACGCCGGAGAAAGATATCCAGATCGTGTTTACGGGACTCCGTCCGGGTGAGAAGCTCTACGAGGAGTTACTGAACCAGAAAGAGACCACTTTGCCGACCTCCAATGAGAAGATCATGGTGGCACGTGTACGCGAGTTTGAGTTCGATAAGGTGAGCGAAGAAGTGGATCAACTCATCCAAACCAGCCAACAATCGAAGCCGTTCACAACCGTCAAACTGATGAAGCAGTTGGTTCCTGAATACATCAGCAACAATTCTATTTACGAGCAGTTAGACCCGCAATGATACAAGATTTCTTTCTACAACACAGCTATCTGATCGGCCTTATCAGTTTTACGCTGGGTCTGTTAGGTATGCCGGTTATCATCCGCATTGCGAAGGCGAAGGGTTTCGTGGTGCGTCCCAATAAACGAATGAGTCATACCGGCGAAGTACCCAACGTAGGCGGACTGAACATATGCTTCAGTTTTATGCTGACCTATCTGTTCTTCGAGTACGACCAACTCAGTCAGAGTCAGTTTTTCCTTATCGGCCTGTTCGCTATCATGGCCGTGGGTTTCATTGACGACGTCTTGATTCTGACGCCGATGGCGAAGTTGCTTGGTGAGACCTTAGCCGGTATCGCGCTGATCGGTTTTGCCGACCTGCGTATCACCCATCTACATGGTTTGTTCGGCATCACGGAGATCGGTACCATCCCGAGTTATCTGCTTTCGCTGTTTGTACTGATTGCTATTATCAATGCCATCAACCTCATCGACGGCATCGATGGTCTGGCCAGTGGTCTGGGTATTTTGTACTGCCTCTTCTTCGCCGTGTATTTTTGGTTAGCGGGAGATGTCAGCTGGTCGGTGTTGGCTATCTGTATGATCGGTTCGTTGGCTGTGTTCTTTATCTATAACGTGTTCGGAAACCGCGAGAAGATTTTCATGGGTGACTCGGGTAGTCTGCTACTCGGTTATCTACTGACAGCCTGTGTTTTCCATTTCTGCGAAGTGAACGCTTACCATCAGGTGCCCGAAGCGCTGCATATGAGTGCCGCGCCGGCAGTAGCTATTTGCGTACTGACCGTACCGATTTTCGACACCATCCGTGTCAGTCTGACGCGTATCAAACAACACCGCAGTCCTTTTAATCCGGATAAGAACCATATCCACCACTTGTTGCTGCGTACGGGGCTCAACCATATCCAGACGACCTGTGTGCTGCTGAGCGTGAGTGTGCTGTTTATCGGACTCGCCATCCTCGGACGGAATTGGAACATGTGGGTACTGCTGATAGCCGATTTTGCTTTGGCTACATGCATGACTCTCATCCTCTGGCGAATCATCAATGCCCAAATAGTAAAGGAGCAACAGAATAAATGCTGACCGTTGACCACATATCGATGGAGTTTTCGTCCAAACCTGTGTTGGACGATATCACGTTCCTTATCAACCGCAAGGAACGCATTGCGTTGGTGGGTAAGAACGGAGCGGGAAAGACAACCCTGCTGCGCCTTATTGCCGGTGAGTACCAGCCGACAGCCGGACGTATTGCCCGCGAGGCGGACATGACCATCGGATACCTGCCGCAGGTGATGCTCTTCCAAGATGACCGGACGCTACGGGAGGAAGTGATGACCGTGAAGGATGAAGGGTTACGGGTTACAGGTTACGGGGACGAAGCCCGTTTCATTGCCGAGATGGATCGAACGGTTATCGGTTTGGGCTTTGAGCGCAAGGATTTCGATAGACCCTGTAGTGAGTTCTCCGGCGGCTGGCGTATGCGTATTGAGTTGGCGAAGATCTTGCTACGTCATCCAGATCTGCTGCTACTCGATGAGCCCACCAACCACCTCGATATTGAGTCCATCCAATGGCTCGAGGACTTCCTGAAAACCAGTCCTTCGGCCGTGTTGATGGTCAGTCACGACCGCGCCTTCATCGACAATGTCTGCGGACGAACGATAGAGATCACCTTAGGGCGTATATATGATTACAATGTTAATTATTCTCGCTTTGTTGAACTACGTAAAGAGAGGCACGAACAACAAGTAAGGGCGTATCAGAACCAACAGAAGATGATCGCCGATACGGAAGAGTTCATCGAGCGTTTCCGGTACAAAGCCACCAAAGCCGTACAAGTACAGAGTCGCATCAAACAGTTGGAGAAACTCGAGCGGTTGGAAGTCGATCTGGAGGATACGAGTCGGTTGAATCTTCGTTTCCCGCCTGCTCCGCGAAGCGGTGACTACCCTATCATCGTGGAAGACCTGCGGAAGGATTTCGGGGAGCATACTATATTCCATGACGTGACGTTCACCATCAAACGCGGGGAGAAAGTGGCGTTTGTGGGTAAGAACGGCGAAGGTAAGACGACGCTGGTCAAGTGCATTATGGGACAACTGGACTACCTGGGTAACCTCAAGATAGGCCATAACGTTAAGATCGGTTATTTCGCGCAGAACCAAGCGGCGCTGTTAGATGAGAACCTGACGGTCTTCGAGACCATCGATTACGTGGCGGTGGGTGATATCCGTACTAAGATACGCGATATCCTCGGGGCGTTTATGTTCGGCGGCGAAGCGAGTGAAAAGAAAGTGAAGGTGCTGAGCGGTGGTGAGCGGAGTCGGTTAGCGATGATACGTCTGCTACTTGAACCCTGCAACCTGTTGATACTTGATGAGCCGACCAACCACCTCGATATGCAATCGAAGGACGTACTCAAAGCGGCTTTGCAAGATTTCAACGGCACGCTCATCTGCGTGAGCCACGACCGCGATTTCCTCAACGGACTCGTGAGCAAAGTGTATGAGTTCGGTGGCGGACATGTCAAAGAGCATCTGGGCGGCATCTACGATTTCCTGCGGGCGAAGAAGATCGACAACTTGCAGGAACTGGAGCGAAAAGTGGAAAGCGGAAAGTCGAAAGTGGAAAGTGCTGATTCTCAGAGTTCCGCGAAACTCGACTATGCAGCCCAGAAAGCAGCAGCCGCAGAGAAACGTAAGAAAGAGAAACAGATTGCCGAAGTGGAAGCGGCAATCGCAGCCTTGGAAGAACAACAGGCGCAGATGGAGCAGTTATTGGCACTGCCCGAGAACCAGACACAGGAACAGTTTCAGAAATACGAATCTGTCAAACATCAGATCGAACAGAAACTATATGAATGGGAATTGTTGAACGAATGAACGAATGAAGGAATGAAAGAGATTATCGATTACATCCTCACCTGGCTTTGTTACGGGGATGAGGAGGCCGCCAAACGCGTGGCGTACACGGCAGACGAGAAAGCATTGGAAGATCACGACGTAATCATCGTTCCGTGTGGATTGTTCGGTAAAGAGTTGGTTCTGCCTGAACTAAAGAAACCCGTGGTGGAGCAGCCGGCAAAAGGTAAATCCATTATTCGCACCGACATCGTCTATGCGACATTCTTTTTCACTTCCCGCGCAGAAGAGTTGATCAACCACAAGCGTGATGAACACGGTCGTTTTGCTGCGCGTTTCTCTGCGTTGTCGTACAAGAGTCGTCTGCAGATCCCGCGGCTGGATGAGTATGCACGATTGGTACTCAAACAACTCGATCTGCCCTTACCTGAACCCGGTTTCGGACATATCTACCTCACCCACGATATCGATGCCATCAGTCAGTATCGTTCCCTCCGAGGGGCAATAGGTGGGTTCAAGCGGGGTGAAGCAAAAGCCGTTCTGGCTTCCTGGCGCGATATTCATAATGATCCGCTGTACACCTTCCCGTGGTTGTTGGAGCAAGATAAGCGCGTGGCGAAGGCCGAGTCCATCTATTTTGTCAAGCGCACGCAGGGTAAGGGTTATGACTACCCGCAGTACTGCCTGCGCGGACGGGATTTCAAGCGACTCAAACATATGTTGCGGCATAATAACGTGTATCTGGGTGTACACGGTAGTTATTACGGCGATATCCCGACGATTCAATACAGCAAGATGTTCCGTGCGCACTACCTGCGTAGCGATATAGACCGAATGCAACGTTTGGCAAATGAAGGTTATACGGATGACTTCACGATGGGCTTTGCTGACTCGGTCGGCTTCCGTTTGCAGACCAGCCGCGCCGTACGGTGGATTAATCCAAAGACGATGCAGTTGACGAATTTGACACTCCATCCGCTGATTGTGATGGACAACACACTCAGTCAAGCCAACTATATGAACCTCACAGAAGACGAAGCGTACTTCCTCTGCGAGCGTCTAATCGATAAAGTACGACTGCATCACGGCGACCTCTGCCTGTTGTGGCATAACAGTAACATCAACGACCACACCTACCACCGTTCGTTGTATGAAAAAGTTATTAGTTGTATCTGATCCTCCTGCAGCCCCCGGCTACCTGCCTCGTCTGCGTTATCTGTGCGATTATCTCGTGCGGAAAGGATGTGATGTGACGTTACTGACCGAAGCATACGAACCGCTGCTTTTTGAGCACACCTACCCCATCGAGACCATCCGGATGTATAGTGGTGGGACGTTGGATTGGTTCATTAAAACGATTTGGACACTGCTGACCGATTGGCATAACCGGGTGTTTGCACGAAAGGCTTTATCCGTCCTACACAGCGGATACGATGCCGTGCTATGTACCGCTTTCTCGGACTTCCCGCTGGGTGCGGCACAACGGATCGCGAAGCATCTGAATGTACCGCTTATATGCGACATACGCGATCTGGATGAACAGGTAGAGGACTCGCGCTATCAATACAAGCATCAGAGTCGCTGGTTGATGCCCTTCCGAAAGGTATATCGGGCTATTCATATCCGCCGACGCAATCAGGTGCTGCGCGCAGCAAATGCTATCACCACCGTTTCGCCCTGGCATGCGGAATTTATAAAGCAGTTTAATCCGAATGTACACATAGTGTACAACGGTTTTGACGAGAAGCAGTTTTATCCGAAGAATATACCGACCAACCCGTTCACCGTCACGTATATCGGTTCGCTCTTTGAATGGCAACAACCGGCATTGGAGAAGGTCAGACAGGCCATTACAGAGACCGGTTTACCGATCCGGTTGGAGGTACATACACCGAATAAAGAGCCTATTGAGTATCAGCAAATGGGCGACGTGATTCGCAAAAGCAGTATTATGATTGTACTGACAGCCGCCCATACCCACGGGATGCTCACCACCAAGTTCTATGAGGCGCTCGGTTGCGAGAAACCGATACTCTGCGTGCCATCCGACAAAGGAGCGTTGGCGGAACTGATAGCCTATACGCATGCCGGCATCGCAACGGATGACATTGAGGCCATCAAGGCATTCATCACCGAACAGTACAAGGCTTGGAAACAGAATGGTTTTACCCGTCAAGCCACCCGACATAGAAACGAATTTACACGAGAAGCACAGTATGATCAGTTTTATCGTACCCATCTATAATGCCGAGCGCTATCTGAAAGCCTGTATCGAGAGCCTGCTCCATCAAACGGAGCGGGATATAGAACTTGTACTGGTGGACGACGGCAGCACGGATAAGGGGCTGGATGTCATTACCTCTTTCCATGACCCACGTATCCGGCTCTACCAACGCCCCCATGCCGGGCAGTCGGTGGCACGTAACTTCGGTCTTCAGCAAGCGAAAGGTGAGTTCATTGCTTTCGTCGATGCCGATGATGAACTGGCGCCGGACTGGTGCGAGAAACACTTGCAGGTCATCGAAGGCGTGGATTATGTGCAGTCGGGTTATACGCGGAATAACAAGGTATATTGTCCGCACCATCGTTATCAGTTCACCTCCCCCTGTATGCGTCTCTATCGCCGTCAAGCGATCAACGGTCTGCTGTTCACGGAGGGGATGATCTACGAAGATGTCATCTGGTCGGTGGATCTATGGGTACGAGCCCTGCGCTGTCGCCGCATCCGATACGGCGGATACTTGTATAAAGCGAATCCCGGGAGTACCACTTCGCAACGACATCCCGAAGCGGAGTTACGGGTCTTTGCAGAACTCAAGAAACGTATTCCCGGTGCATCCCGGCGCAGCAAGATGATTCTTTTATACACCCTTATACGGTTGAAACTATACTTTATGAAGTCATGAAACGAATACTGCCCCTCATTGCAGCGATGCTGCTCACCATCAGCCTCAACGCAGCTACGTATTATGCCTCTCCAAACGGTACGGGAGACGGTTCGTTTAATACTCCATGCTCTTTCTCTACAGGTCTGAGCCGACTCCACAACCCGGGGGACACGCTCTATCTATTCAGCGGCCAGTACGACCTGCTGACCACCGACATCAACAACCTCAACGGAACGGCAGCCCGGCGTATCGTTATATCCGGATACGAAGGTATCAACCGCAGCGGTACTTATGCAGCGATTCTGGACTTCCATCAAACGGCGTACGGAAAACGCGGACTGCAAATCAAAAATACCTGCACCTACCTGCATATCAAAGACCTCAGCATCGCCTGGTCGGGTAAGAACAACCTCTATTGTGAGGGTTCCTACTGCCTGTTTGAGAACCTCGATATCTATGGTTCGGCCGACACCGGATGCCAGATGAAAGTGGGCGGTAACAACGTCATCCTCAACGTAGATAGCCATGATAACTTCGACTATGAGAACATGCGAGGAACGGTTGCGGACTTCGGTGGTAATGCAGATGGTTTTGCCGACAAACAGCATAGCGGAGCACCTAACCACTATATCGGATGCCGGGCATGGAATAACTCCGACGACGGATGGGATTTTTTCCAACGCAGAAGTAGCGGGAACACCATCATCGAGAATTGTATCTGCTATCAAAACGGTTGTCCGTACTACGACATGAGCAATCATCCGCGCGCGCTCACGACCGACAAAGCGTGGTTTGATTCCAAAGTAGGCACGCAGATGACTGACCGATACGGAAAAACGATTACCATCTCCCTTACCCGCTATCCCTGCCAAGGAAACGGCAACGGTTTTAAGATGGGAGGCGATTATACGGATCATAAAATTCTGATCCATCACTGTTTGGCGGTGGGCAATTATGCCCGCGGTTTTGACCAGAACAACAACGCCGGCACGATGTGGCTCTATAACAACTCCGCCTATGACAATGCCTATAACTACGGTTTCACCACCGCTTATGGCACCAACACCATTCAGAATTGTATCAGTTATGCCTCGCAGAACGGCGACTCTTACAAGGCACAGACGAACGTAGCTAACGATCATAACACCTGGAACAGCGGTTTTTCTGTCTCTGCTTCGGATTTCCGTTCGCTGGACACCAGCCTCATTCTGGCGCCAAGGCAAGCGGATGGTTCATTGCCGGATAATGATTTTATGCGTCTGGCAGAAGGCTCAACGCTCATTGATGCCGGCATCGATATCAACCTTGGTTATAACGGGCTTGCACCGGATCTCGGATGCTACAAGAGTCCGGGTGAGCATCATGACCCTATTCCCGATGATACCATTCCTGCTGTTCAACCGGAAGGTACGCATCCGGTGGCTTTTGTGACCATCCCGGGTTGTACGGAAGATAAGGCGTTGCTCAACTACCTGCGGCAGAACGACAGTCTATGGATCGTAGAGACCGAAGCCACCGATGCGACGGTGGATTACAGCGCATACGAGGTGATTGTGTTGGGGCCGAAACCCAATAGCAGTGCGGCGGGTTTTGCGGCACTCAAAGGCTACGCTAAACCGATGGTATTACTCAAGCCCTTTCTGCTCAAACCGGGCGTATGGGGTTGGGGAACGGCAATCAACACCTCTGACCTCAACGTGACGGTCAGCGATGCGAGTCATCCGCTTTTTGAGGGAGTAACTATCACGAATGGTCAGATCCAACTCTTCACGCAGTGTAATGAACAAAAGGCAGTGACGGCTATCTCTGAGTGGACGTTTGACGGTTCAGTCACTACGCTCGGTGCACCGCTTTCCGCGCCGACCGCATCCTCGATCGCCATTCTCTCCAACGGCATCATCATGATCGGCGTCAGCGAGTACTCCACCGCCTATCTCAGTAACGACGGCAAGAAACTCATCGAGAACGCTATCCTGCTCCAACTCGGCATCTCCATGCCCGAAGCAATCGAAAATCACCAATCACAAATAAAAAATCAAAAATTTATAAATAATGGTCAATTATTTATTCAAGCAGGCGACGCTTTGTATGATGCTACTGGTCGCCGTATTATGCGTTAACGCGGAGGACGCGCAGTACCAGGATGTTCATTACACTATCGATGCCGATCATCTGACGGCCGAAGTGACACTCAACCCGCGGGCTGCGGGTGAGATCCTCATCCCCGAGACCATCGTCGTGGGGCAGAATAGTTATACCGTCACCGCCATCGGTGACAAAGCGTTCAAGGGTTGTAAGAACCTCACGGCTATCGTGCTGCCTAAGACTATCGAGCGCGTTTATCGTTCGGCTTTCGACGGAACGGGTATTCTACTCAATAAAGCCAACTGGTCGGAAGGTTGCCTATGGATCGACTCGATCCTCATCGCGACGGACAAGACGATCAAACCCCGTTATATCGTTCCCGAAGGCACCCGCCTCATCGCCGCCGGTGCTTTCCAAGGCAACAAGACTATCCAGCGCGTTGAATTGCCGACCTGCATCACGCGTATCGACCATGAGACCTTCCGTGACTGTAAGAATCTGCAGAAAGTGGTTATTCCGACTACTATCACTTCTATCGGAGAAGAGGCTTTCACGGGTTGCGGGATATATATCAACGATAAGAAATGGAAGAAAGGGGCACTGATTATCGACGACTGTCTGATTGCGACCAACAATGACCTGCCGGCGAAGTATGTCTTCAAGAATAAGATTCCTATCCGCCTCATCGCCGAGCGGGCTTTTGCCAACCGCAAGAACCTCAAATCGGTTACTATTCCGGAGACTGTCACGGCTATCCCGACAGCAGCTTTCTTGGGTTGTGAAGGCTTGGTGGACGTTATCATCCCGAGCACCGTAAAGTCGGTAGGTAACTTCGCTTTCTACGGTTGCGCGCTGCTTAAGAACGCCCTCTTACCCCGCGAGTTGGAATCCCTGGGGGCAGGTGCTTTCTACGGATGTATTAACCTCAAGGAGCAGATCTTGAGCGATAAGATAGAGATTCTCGAATCCGCTACGTTCTACACCTGCCGCGGGCTGAAGGCGATCACCCTTCCTGCCCACCTACGCCGCTTAGGCGACGGTTGTTTTGCGGGATGCAGCAATATAGAAGCCATCGAACTGCCGCAGACGCTCACTTTCCTTGGTGAGCAGGCTTTTGCGGGTTGTGCTACGCTGCGTAAGGTCGTTATTCCCGCAGGCATCAACTCCTTGCCCAAGCGGGCTTTCCAGGCTTGTACGCGTCTCTACCGCATCGACCTGCCGGACGGACTCTACGCCATCGGTGACGAAGCGTTGGATGGATGTCTGGCGCTGGAGAAGATCAATATTCCCAAATCGACTTTCCGCATCGGAGTTCGCGCGTTCCATAACTGTCAGCAGTTACGCGGCATCGCACTCGTGGATCATATTCACATGATCGAAGAAGGGGCGTTCCTCGAGTGCAAGATGCTTGAAGAGATCCAACTGCCGGCATCGCTGCTGACCCTTCAACGCGGTGCTTTCTCGCATTGTATCAACCTCCAGAAAGTCATTCTCAACGAGCGACTTAAGCAGATCGAAGACGGGGCATTCTATAACTGCCGCAGTCTGCGTGAAGTACAATGGAACGACAGCCTTCAGGCTATCGGATCGGAAGCGTTCATGGACTGTAAATACTTACGGACGCCTGTTCTGGCGCCCGCAGTAATAGTTGGCAAGAATGCCTTCAAGGGTTGTAAACCGTGATTACTTGATCGGCAGCAGACTGATGAACTCGTAGTGGATCTGCTGTCCTACCTCCATCACCATATAATACGGTTCGGGCTCCGCATCGGTGCTCGAATCGACGGTGATGTACTTCACCCCACCGTAACTAGTCACTTCGCGACTGTGGTCATGTCCGCATAGATACAGATCCACACCTGCATCACTCAGCAGATGGGTCAACTCGTAGGTCTCCTCCATCGAGAGATTCGACGTGTGTCCCTGCGAGTTATCTTGCTTAAAGAGATGCGTATGGGTGAACACGATGATATGCCGATAGCCGGCATTTTTCTTAGTGTTCAGCAAATCTTTGAGCCATTTCATCTGATCCGTTCCGAGTGTTCCTTCTGCCGTATCGAGGCAGATATACAGGTCGAGTTTCTTACCCGTCTCGTAGCTCGCACCGGTGTAGGTGTCGAACCAATAGGTCGAACTGCCGTAGAGTTTCTGCCAAATGTGCCATTGGTTGAAATAGATATCGTGGTTTCCGCAAGTCATAAAGACCGTGTCGTTACGGTTCGTCATCACGCCATCCAGATGCAAGATACTGTCCGCGTGCGCGAAGTGCGCCTGCGCGTTAATAAGGTCTCCCAGGAAAAGACACATATGCGGATGGGTGTCAGCCTTGTAGAGATGGATGAATTTCTCCAGGCCGTAATGGGTGGAATCGATATGACTGTCCGTGCAGATGAACAAACGGTAATCCGCCGGCATCTGCATATGGACTACACCCGCAGCCTCACTGAACTGACGGGAGTCAGCAAAACGCTCTGCTATCTCCGGACTCGTACCGTTGAACATACCAAGCATGTCGTAGTTCGGGTTACATGCCCCGCATACGATACTCAACAGGGCGGTATAGATGTATTTACGTGCTTTCATATGCATCAGAATCGATAGCTGAACCCTGCGCGCAGATAGGCTGCGTAGAAGGTTGCATTCAAGTGAAACATTCCCGTTATCTTCAGTTCGCCGTCCAGACTTACCCGCCAGTGTTCGTCTATATCATAGCGTCCGCCTAATTGGAACAGCGGTTGCCACATACGCTCCATCTGCCAGTCGTCGATATTACTCAGTGCGACGGATATATTCCAGTTATTAGTCTGCGGACGAGCGAAGACCTCCAAGCGGTACAGCAGGTTGAACGGTTCTACTTGGTATTTGTCCTCCGAGTGCCAACTGCGGTTCCAACTATCCATCACGCGCGTGAAAGCACCGATCTGAACGGATACATAGTCAAAGCGCCAACCTACGGACAAGGCTGCACAGAGATCACTCATTCGATTGCGTGCTACCGCTTTGTAAAGCACCTCCGTCTCGGCGAATAGCTGTCCTACCGGCAGGTCAAAAGTCGGGCGTAACACGACGGCACCCGTATAGACGTTCGCCGTCTGTAACTGTACGCGCGCATCGATCTGCACGTTTTTCACCACCGGCATGTGGGCGTAGATATCGAAATTACCCATATGTTCCCACGTCCGGTTATAGGCGTACTCCGCGGCGAAGGAAACGCTGTAGTGCTCTTCACCGAAGCCCCGCAGGTTATGCCCGCCGTCGAGGGAGATATACTCCTTCGCCATCACCGGCATCGCCATCACCAAGGCTAATAAAAGAAAGATTTTGTTTTTCATTATCTCAAATCTAAAATTTCCAATCTATAATTTGACGACCGTCAACCCTGCTCCACCATGGTTCACATCGCCGTCTCCGAACTCAAGCGCCACCATGCCGCGTTTGCGGCGTTGGCGGTTGAGGTCGTTGAGGTAATCGCGGGTCAACTGCTTGAGTGCACCCGTTCCCGTACCATGCAGGATCGTCACCTCGCCGGCACCTACCATCTGCGCATCGTCCATGTACGCAATCAGCTTCTCCAAGGCCTCGTCGGCACGATAGCCGCGGATATCTAACGTGCGGGAGAAAGACAACGTACGTTGCCGAACGATATTAGACGTGGCGGAAGGCGCAACCGGAACGGCGTTTTTTAGGATCTTCAAGTCCTTGAAATCTCGGATTCGCTGCGGGACACCCACTTTCTCTTTGAGTTCCTCCACTTTCGCGCGGGCTTCTTTGGTTTTCTCTTTATCGGCCTTGGCTTCTTTGATCTCACGGATGGTACGTTCGATGGTGGCATTGGACTGCTGTAACAGCTCCGCCGCCTCTTGACGCGCCTGCTCGAGTATCTCTTTCTTCTGCTGCTTCACACCCGACAGACGCGCTTCATAATCGGCTATCTTCGCCTCCAACTCTTTCTCTTTGAGTCGCACTGACTGCCGCTTGCGTTCCCAATACCGCTTATCGCGGGCGATATCCTGGAGTTGCTTGTCGTACTCGATATGTTCCTCACCTACCAAGTCCGTTGCATACTGAATGATGGACTCGCCCAAACCGGTCTGACGGGCTATCTCGATAGCAAATGAACTGCCGGCCTGTCCGATAGACAACTGAAACAGCGGCCGCATCTCGCCGCGGTCGTACAGCATCGCGCCGTTGATGACGCCTTCCGTCTGTTCAGCGAAATGCTTGAGGTTGGTATAGTGGGTGGTGATGATGCCGAACACGTGTCGTTGCACCAACTCGCGCAGGATAGCCTCCGCGATCGCACCACCGAGTAGCGGTTCGGTACCCGTTCCCATCTCATCGATGAGGATCAGCGTACGCTCGTCGGCTTGCCGCAAGAACGCCCGCATGTTACGCAGGTGACTCGAATAGGTGGATAACTCATCTTGTATCGACTGCTCATCGCCGATATCGATCATCAGTTGGTCGAAGAGCCCCGCCCTACTCTGCTCCGCCACCGGCACCAACAGACCGCATTGCGTCATGTACTGCAGCAACGCCACCGTCTTCAGACACACGGACTTACCACCGGCATTCGGACCGCTGATGACAAGCATACGGTTCTTGTCTTTATTGAGTCGTATCGATAGCGGAACGACGGTCTTGCCCTGCGGGGCGTAATGCAACCACAGCACTGGATGGCGGGCGTCACTCCACTCCAACAGCGGTTCGTTCACCAGCTCCGGACGGATAGCGTGTAGCGTCTGCGCCAACGACACTTTGGCTTTTAGGAAGTCCACCTCGGCCAACATGCGTTGGCTGTCTAAGATGGCTGCGGTATTCGGTCGCAACCCATCCGTCACTGCGGTCAGGATACGCACCCGCTCACGGCGTTCAGCACCTTCCAACTCACGAATACGGTTATTCGCGTCCACCACCTGTTGGGGTTCTATATAGACCGTCTTGCCCGTCGCGGACTCGTCATGTACGATACCGCCTACCTTGCGTTTGAAGGCCGGCGAGACAGGAATGACGAGTCGTCCCTCACGCAGCGTCGGTGCGGCGTCTGCTTCTACAAAACCGTCCGTCTTGGCCTGACGCAGGATAGAAGCTAAGGTGCGTCCTACAGAGCCCTGCAGGTTGGTTATCTCGCGTCGAATACGCGCCAACTCGGGCGAGGCATGGTCGGCTAACTGCCCGTAGCGATCGAGTACCGCATCGATGGATTTGACTATATTTCCCAGGTTTCCTATGGTTCCGAGGGTACCGAGTTCTCGCAATAGAGGATATTTCGCGCTGTCGAGCCCAGCAAAGAAGCGCTCCAACTCCGCGGCATAAGATAGCGAGTGACGCAGCGCGTCCAGTTCGGCCTCATCCAAGAACAGCCCTTCGATACGGATACGGGCGATCGCTTCGCGGACATCATGGATATCGCCACGCGGGAAGGTCAGCATCGGGTCACTCTCCGCCAAGCGCATCTGATCGGTCAGCCCTAACAGATACTGTACGGTCTCGTACTCCGTCTCCATCTGCATCGCCTCCACCCGCTCGCGACCTAAAGGCGACGAGCAACGACGATTCAACTCTTCACGGATCACCGTGAAGTCAATTTTCTGCTCTATGTTATTCGGATAAATCACCCCAGAATACGACAATCTCTGATAGCTTTGGCCCCAACGGCTTCGTTCAGTTTGTGCACCAACTCAAAGCGGTTCTCAAAGAGTTGTGTCTTCAGCGCCGCGGAATTCACGCGCACGTACAACACTCCGTCGCGTACCTCCACGCTCCGCGTCAGGCGGTTCACTACATCGCCCATGACCTGCGGCCACACCTCTTCGATCTGTACGTCCAGCACAGACTGCTCTAACCCGTTCTCGCGCAGGTATTGGATAATAGCGTCGCCTAGTTCCATTTAGCGCGGTGCTTTTTCTTCTTTCACTTTGCGCAGGTATATCTTCTGGCGCGTACGGAAGGTACGGATCCTGGGATCCATCTCATTCAGTTCTTGAATGGCCGTCATCGACACGCCTTCTTCTTGACACAACTGCCAGAAAGACTGACCGGTATGCGTCCAGACGAAGTCCTTATCGCCAGTTTTCTTCTTCGCCGCCAGATAGATACGGTCACCCACCGCCAGATCGCGTCCGAGGGCATCGTTATCCTCCCGCAGGTCGCGCTCGCGCACGTTGAGACGGAAAGCCACGTTCGCGTACGTGTCGCCCTCACGAGCCACCACGTACATCACGCCATTACAGCGTTTCTTGGGGTGCATCAGCAGGAAACTATCGCGCTCCTCACGCGCGGTCAATGGCACCACATACTCGGGTTCGGGATCGTTATGAATGACCATGATCGGATCGGTGCGATGCACCACCTCTGCCTTGAGCGGACGCTTCGGTCTCGGTTGCGGAGCCGCAACTTGGGCGGAGTCCCGGGTCGATGCTACCTGCGCGGTGTCCGCGGGCGATGCCGCTTCCTGCGGCTCGGGTTCATTCGCCCGAAGCGCAACCAATGTCAGCGTATCCAGATGGTAGGTCTCGATGATCTTAACCAACTTCGGAGCGTACATATAATCGGTGGCATACCCGCAGTCACGCAAACGATACGCCCACGCCTCATAATCTTGCACCGCAATCTCAAAGCAGGTCGAGTAACGCGGACGCTTGAGGAACAGCGAATGATCCTTGAAACTCTCGGCTGCATCACCGTACTGGCGGAAACACTCCCCCGCACTATCATCATCGTAGTAATACACACCGCCGAACCAATCCTTGGTACACTTGATACCGAAATGGTTCTTCGCGTTCACCGCCAACTCGCTCTGCCCGGCAGACGACTCCAGCAGCGCCTGCGCCATCGTGATGGCAGCCGGAACACCGTAGTCGATCTGCTCCTGGATGGCCATGTCTTTCCACTGCTCGATGTACGCCAGGTACGTCTCGTTCTGATTCTGCGCCGCCAGCGAAATCGATATGCTCATAGCGGCAAAAAATAGTAATGTCTTTTTCATAATTCGCTTACCAATAACTTTTGCGGTGCAAAAGTACAACAAAAAAATGACATATGCAAGAGATAGGTATATTTTTATATGCAATTGTCTTACTTTAAGGGTAGGTAATACGTAGGGCTATGACTAACCTATATCTAAGGAATATCTAAGGAATATCTAAGGAATAACTAACGTTTGGAACGTTCTTTGAACGTTTTCTACCGTCAAAAGATGCCCCAAACGTTCCCAAAAAGAAAGAAAAAATGACATGAGACAGTTGAGATAGTTGAGACAGTTGGAGATGAAAGTGTCTCAAGAGTCTCAAGAATCTCATGCAAAAAATAACATGAGAAAAGTGAGAAAAGTGAGAATTTGAACGATTAATGGTGAGAGTGCAGAAAGTGCAAATAGTGCAATGTAAAATTTGCATGAGATTTTTCAAAGAAACGGGCTAAAAAACGGTTGTATGGAAAAGAAGCCCTCACGATATGTGAGAGCCTCTTCCAACTAACTTTTTGTTTTGATTTACTTTACACGTACGCCGCGGGCATCAAAGATAGTACCGTCATCACGAAGGATGAAGAGTTGTCCGTTAATGAGCACTTTACGTGCGACGTTGTTCGCGCTGTCAGATACATTTTGTATATCTGTCGGTAATGTTGACTGAGTAGGTATATACTCGATCTTGCTTACGAGCACGATACCGTTGGTTGAACTGGTATTTGCCAGATCCCAATAAACTTGGATCGCATAGCCTGCGCTCCATGGTTTACCGCTTTCGGCATTGATAGTCAACTCTTGCGCAGTCTTGGCGATCGTACCACCGTTGACGGTGTAGAGCAGATTGTTGCAAGCGAGATCGCTATATACCTTGACGCCCCAGTTGTTACACGACATACCACTCTTGGAGAACGATCCGGCAGGGAAAGTCACTTTGACGGAAGCAATCTCGCAATCGAATGCGGACTTGTTGACTACGTAAACCGGGTTAGCATTCGCCAAGTTGGTGTTCTTACCACCCATCTTGACATAATCCCACTGTCCTCCGTTGTTTGCACCGCCGAAGACCGTCCAGTCGTTGTCATATACCCAACTATCCGTATAAGCAGTATGATTCGCCGATTTCTTGGTAAAGTCGCAGACGTACGGATCACAGTCACTACCGCCTTGTGGTTTGGCTGTAGCAGTAAACTGGGCGGTGTAGTCGGCATTGGCAGTAGCGGCAACGACAGTCGGACTCCAACCGCTGAACGTATAGGTGTAATTGTCATCCTCTGGTTTGGTTGGTGTTGCACCTGTGTAAGACGGCATTTCGCCTTCGAGAACCTGACTATTTTGCAGTACCGCGCCGTTATAATTGAGGAAGCGAATGGTGTAGTAGGTAGGCTCCTGTACCTGATTAACCTTGAAGTTTCTATTTCCAGATACATTATATTTGGTAGCAGTAGCCGTTACTTTGGTAGTGCCTTCGCCTAAACCTTGAAGGACAGCATATGCCGCATGGTAGGTGACAGAATTTAATACCAGTGTGCTATCATCTGCGTAGGGCACTGCCTTCACAATCGTTTCATCATTGCTTTGCCACGAGATAGGCGATTGAGCTGCTGCCGGAGAGAGGTAGGCTGCTACCATATATTCCCATCCATTATCAAGAACAGGTGTTGTCGCTGTTGTGTTAATGGATTGCCATGCAGTGGTTCCGATCTTGCGTTTGTTTTTGATCGTACTATACACCGTAACACTCGGCGTATATACATTGAGCGTACACTTCTTGGAAAAATTACCGTCATCGGTAGTTGCAGAAACAACCACAGTCCATTTATAACTGAGGGTAGTATCTTTGATATGTACAAAACCGTTCTCGTCCACGGTCGCAATTATCTTTGAGACGGCATTAGCCAAGTCCCAATGAATCTTTTGGTTGGCAGCGTTAGCCGGAACAACCGACGCATGCAGTTGGATCGAATCACCAACAACGACATCCACATTGGTCTCTTGCAGCGTGATACCTGTTACGGTGATAGGATCAGGGCTGTTTTGCAAGCCCGGATGGAAGATACGAAGAACAGGATAGCCGTCGTTGACAGCATCGTTGCGAACCCAGACGTTATCGAAGTCCCAACCAGTATAATTACTCATCGTCTTCATACTGAAAGTGGACGTCGCTCCTCTGGTGGTTTCCGGTTTAGCAACCAATTCCTTGTTGTAATAACTGGTAGTACCCGACATACCAACCTTTTGGGTTTTACCGGCGTTATAGCAGTTAACCATCTTGTTGCCGCTATTATTGTAGAAGTTAAATGCACCTGCCGGATCCAGCGAGTCGCGCTGTAAATAATTGTCTTGATAAATATCAATACGGGCGTAGCAGTTGACGACGGAATCCGATGCATTAACAAAACCGGGAGATCCGCCATTATACACATTGTAAATGCGACCTATAGCGTAGCATTGTTTGATTTCCGCTTTGGCGTAACCACCGGACAACATACCCAGATAGTTTGCATTTTGAAAACCCTGGTAATACCACGTATGGTCATTCTTCACTCCGGGCGTATTATGCCATTGTGCATCAAGAACAGCTGCCTCGATACCTACGTTCTGGATGACAGCATCATCACCCGTAGTACCGAACAGACCTCCGATTTCTGTACCACGCATACCGCCCAACTCAACGTACAGACCATAGATAACATGTCCTTGACCGTCAAATGTGCCGTTAAAGGTAACAATCTCTCCGCTGTACCCGGAACCGATAGATTTCCACGGCAGACCGTACGCGCCGCGTCCCCAGTACTGCCAGTCGGTGGTGTCGCAAAGGAGAATATCGTTATCAAGCACAATGGTCTTTCCTGTGAAGTCACGCGGAGCAGCTGTTTGTACTGCACTGCCGCTACTCCAGTCGTAGAGACCGTTCTGCAGGGCAGCAAAACCGCGCAGTTGAGCTGCCGTTTGGATATGATACGTGCTGGTGAACTTGTTATTGAACGGCGTGATATCTATATCTTCCCGCTCATCGTTAATCCATCGTGCATAGAGCGTCATGTCGTTTTCTACGATGTCGCTATAGAAATCAAAGATTTGCGTCAAGCCCGCGTCTTTGTACCAGCCGGAGAACAGTTGACCGTCCTTCAACGGACGAACCGGCATCTCGATACGACTGCCCGGAACCACTGTTTTGGAAACCACAGCACTACCACCGTTGCTATTAAAGGTCACCACTACCGGTGTATAACTCGGATTCTTTGTCAGTTTCGGATAGTTACCTTCCTGCCACTCCCAGTAATCCATTTGCAGTTCCTCTCTGTGCGAAACATTCCATTTCGAAACGGCATAGTTAAGTTTGTTTACATATTCCTTCGATTGCAAATACGCTGTAGGACGTACTCCGTTAAGATCTTCGCTACTGAAATCATATGTAATATTTGCTACGGTGCCATCCGTGAATACATTCTCGTTATAACCGTACGCATGGCAATAACCTCCGGATTCTTCCGTAAGTCGACCGGTAAAGAGATAATTGACAATCGTATCTTCATATAAAGGTGCACTACTTGACCATATATTTCCTATAAGCGTTTTATACCCATCCACTTGTGCAGACGTTGTACAGTTTAACCACAAGCACTGACTACCATATCCTACTATTGCACCCAATGAACAGTTTGCATCATAAGAGCCGGATGCAGCAGAGATTTTACCGGAGGTGTGGCATTGCGAGAAGAGTACCTGAGGGAAGCCAACGGTGGCGCCAACGTTACCTGCCAAAATACCGGATGTTCCGCATGCCACTACATATGCATCGGTTATTTTGAGGTTACGGATAGCGACCATATTTGTAGTTCCATTATACCAACTACCTCCAATAGCACCAAAGAATCCTTGGCAGGAACGGTTATTGTCAATATACATGTTCTTAATCTCGTGGAAATCACCGTCATAGACTCCGCGGAAATAGGTTTCGACACTTCTTGCGTCCTGATTGTATGTCAGATTGAAATGCGGATGAGAGTGTTTAGCTCCACCAATAGGAATCCACTCCTCCGGCATTTGGTATTCCCACTCTGACATCGGTGCGTTGAGCGTAATATCTGCTGTCTGTTTGATATACTCGCCGCAGAAATCATAGCAACCATGGTTGAGTAACCAACGGAAGTTCTCCAATTGTGTTTTATTGGAAATAAGGTACGGATTGTCTTTGGTTCCATCGCCACCGGCAAAGAAGACGGAGGTGTTTTTGACATATACGCCTGTCGGTTGGGGTAAGCCGTTGCGCAACTCCCATTGGCTGGTTCCGAGGAAGGATGCACACATGTTCAATGTATCCACAAACGCCTGGCTATGCAGATAAGCACTGCTGCGCGCTTCGCCGTAAGGACGAATATCAATCTGGTCGGTAGCAGACAACTCGTCATCATTGTACCAGCAGAAAGCATCCCGACTAATTAAAGGACTCTCATAAAGCCAAGAATAATCAAAATCAAGATTGCTTAATAAAAAACTTGCTGCTAAGGACTCAGTACCTTCTGCATTATAGATATGATGGCCGGCGGCATAGCAGTTCACAATAGTACCAGCACCATTGAGACCCTCTAAATGCGAACCGGTATCATGCATTCCATTATAGCTCACAAACATAGCAACAGCGGGGCCATTGGAAGCGTCTATATGAATCATGTCCGTTGTACTATAACTGGATTCAATCAATCCGAGGTTGATAGAACAGAAACCGGCAGAACGGTCTCCTAATGAAGTACTGATGCTTCCTGCAGACGAACATTCGCGAATAACTCCGCTCTGAAAGTTTCTGGCACAGAAACCGCTGATTACGCTTCCTCTTCCTCTACCGCCGGTAATAGTAAATGAGGCTTGGCTTTTTTCAACCAATCCGTAATTATCCTGTACGAAACCGCAAGCTGCAACACCATAGGAAGTTCCGAAAGCATTGATGATACCTGTAGCCGTACAATTACGGATAATACCGTCTTGCTGATTTTCAAAAACGAGACCTGCACCTATGGAACTGCCTATTCCGGGAGTACTTGTAATATCCATATTGATATTGGCAGAGCAGTTCTCTATCAAACCGCCGTTGCGAGCCACCAGACCAGCCGGATCCATTGTCGCGCCTCTGAACTCACCTTGCACATGACAGTTGCGGATAACGGCATTATCCGTGGTCTTGTTTACCAAAAAGGATGTGTTGTTTATGCCGCACAATCTGGCGTTCGCCATATTCAGGTTCTCGACAGTACCGCCTTCCACATTGCCGAACAACGCGTTATTCATCGCATTGAAATCCAAATCACCGAGAAAGGCAGCCGGGTCAAAGAGCGGGTCACTCGGATCCCAATCATCACCCCAACCGGCACCGCCGTTGTAGTACATGTTATAAATCGTGTGACCATCACCGTCGAAATGACCGCGGAAATAATAGATTGTTGTTACCGAACCTGCCCCTGATTGAGAGTGCCTGTCTGTTCGTGCAATTGGAGTCGTCCACTCTTTCCAATTCGCTGTGTCAGGGTCGTTGAAGTTGGTGAGGTAGATGTCCGCCGTCAGTTTGATATACTGTCCTGCGAAATCCTCTTTGTCCACGTTCGTGCGTTCGGCAAGACCCGCCAATTGTTCCGGCGTACCAATCAAATACGGGTCAGTCTGTGTACCTGAACCGCTGAAGGTTTTGTCACTCGTACCATTCCAGTACGTCTGTGCCTGTACTACGACCGCCATCAGCAGTCCTAATACGAAGAAGAGTTTCTTTTTCAT
>CAMHQP010000017.1 GCA_946187555.1 uncultured Bacteroidales bacterium | reverse complement strand
AGGTGACGAAGGTGCAGCCGGTAGATATGTTTCCGCACACGCAGCACGTAGAGAACGTGGTTCAACTTAGGTTGAAATTTTAGATTTTAGATTTCAAATTTCTTATCCTTACGGAACGATTGCTTCAAATTTCAAATTTCAAATTTTATATTTTATGCTTTTGCTAATACTTTTACATGCGTTTTTTGTGAGTTTTTTGGACAAGCCGGAGAAGACGGTTCCGCAGTTATCGCCTCGCGCTATAGAGCAGCGCGCGAAATGGGGTATCGGGACGGACGAGAAGGATTATCCGGTGAGTGCGTTGTACACGGACAGTCTGCGGAGGATGGGTGCGACGATCTATCACAGCAGCCGTTGGTTCAACGGGGTGACATGCGAGATGGATTCGACGCTGGCGCAGAAAGTAGCGGGATTGAAGTTCGTGACGGGTGTAGAGTTGACGCGAGACAACAACCGCTCTTCGCGCTTCATGCCGAAGCTTCTCCGTGTGCCGAAATGCGTGAGTGCGGAGGAGGCTATGAAGGCGGCAGACACGGATGCGCAGTTGAAGCTATTTAACCTGCTGAAGTTGCACGAGGCGGGATATGAAGGTCAAGGAATACTGATGGCCGTTTGCGACGGAGGATTCCGGAACGCGAACACGCTGAGTGTATTTCGTCAGACGCAGGAGTTGGGTCATTTTGATTTCACGGACGACACGGACGGTTTCTACGGTTCGACGGGCTCCCACGGAACGAAATGTCTGAGTGTGATATCGGGTATAGAGACGGATTTCTACGGTGCTGCGACGCAGAGCGATTATTATCTGATGCGCTCGGAGGAGAACAACACGGAGAGCCGCAAGGAGATGGATAACTTAGTAGCGGCATTGGAGAAAGCGGATTCGTTAGGCGTGAACGTGTTCTCGGTTTCGTTGGGTTACGCGCAGTTTGACGACCATAGCGATTTGGACAAGACGAAGGACCTGGACGGCAAGTCGACGCGCTGCAGCCGTGCGGCCACTATAGCGGCACGGAAGGGTATGTTGGTTTGTGTAGCGGCAGGAAATGAAGGTAATGACACGTGGGGTACGTTAGGTGCTCCGGCTGACGCGGACAGCGTGCTGACGGTAGGGGCGGTCAATAAGAACGGCGAGATAGGTTCATTCTCGAGTTACGGTCCTTCGTCGGACGGTAGGATCAAACCCGAAGTGTGTGCGGTAGGCGTGAATGCGTGGGTTTGGAGTCCGTTCGGGTACGGTACTAATGATAACGGCACGAGTTTTGCGACGCCGCTGTTGGCGGGTCTGGCGTCCTCGTTATGGTCGGCGCTGCCGGATGAGAATGCGATGCAGATACGCGAACGTATCATCCGTTCGTCAACCCGCTATACGAGTCCGGACACGAATAACTACAAGTACGGTTACGGTATCCCGGATGCATGGAAGGCGTACACGATGGAGCTGCCGCAAGGGGTTGAAAGTGTTCAGACGTCAGAAATCAGAGTTCAGAAGGTGCTGCGGGACGGGCAGATTTATATCTTGCGAGACAATAAAGTGTACTCTGTCCAAGGACAGGTAATAGGTAATAGGTAATAGGTAATAGGTAAGGTGTAGAGTGTAAAAAAAGGCAGGCTAACTACATCGCACCGCTACAACCTCCTACCCTTGCTACGGTCAAGTCCTGGGGGAGTTCAGAGGGAGCTGGTCGTATAGCACCTGCCTATAATTCTCAAAATCGGCTGCAAAATTACAACAAAAATCGCACATATGCAAATTTTTTCGCATTTTTTTGCAATTTACGGAGTTTTACTCCGTGATTATTAAAGAGCCTAAGACTATGCAGATAGCGCATATACTCCTCAAAAAATGCGGTGCCCCCCGCTCGTGCTTTTGCGGACCCCAACCGCAAAAGAACGTTTTTGCAGGAGTACATGCTGATATACGCTAACGCGAGGCTCTGTAATAATCGTAAGCGACGGAAGGGGCGTGCCGAATTTTGGGGCATAAAAAGTGATTTTTTTGTGTTAGAAGACTTCATCATAGGACGTATTCGAGCGGAATTGCCGTTTGAACCGAATGCGGAGAAAGAGGGTTTGTTGCGGGCTCTTGGCGGTTTCATCGTGTCGCGTGACGCGCGGAAAGCCTTTATTCTTCGCGGGTACGCAGGTACGGGAAAGACGAGTGTGGTGAGTGCGTTGGTACGGGCTTTGGCGGGACTGAAACAACCCTGTGTGCTGTTGGCTCCTACGGGTCGGGCGGCGAAGGTGCTGAGTCGCTATTCGGGTGCGCAGGCTTATACGATTCATAAGTTCATTTACCGGCAAAACCAGTTGGGCGTAGAGGCTTTTTCGCTGAGTGACAACTTGCATCGGAATACGCTTTTTATCGTGGATGAGGCGTCGATGTTGTCGGGCAATCGGGACAACGGTGTTTTCGGTAGCGGTTGCGTGTTAGACGACCTGGTGAAGTACGTGTACAGCGGCGCGGGATGCAGTCTGATGCTGTTAGGCGACGATGCGCAGTTGCCGCCTGTCGGTAGCGCCAACAGTCCGGCGTTGGAGGCGGATTGGATGCGGCATAGTTATCAGTTATCCGTAATCAGTTATCAGTTGACGGAAGTAGCGCGCCAGGCGTTGGATAGCGGGGTCTTGAGCGAAGCCACAAGATTGAGATTGACGATTGACGATTTACGAGGTACGAATGATTTACGATTGACGAGTGCCGATTTATCCATTCAGGCGAACGGACGGGATATCGTGCAGGTGCCGGGAGAAGAAGTGGTGGAATACTTGGAGTCGAGTTGGCGGGAAGTGGGCGCCGAAGAGACCCTGATTATCGCGCGGAGCAACAAGATGACGAACCTGTATAACGGCGGCGTGCGGGCACAGATACTATGGAAAGAAGATGCGCTGTCGAACGGCGACCGGATCATGGTGAGCAAGAACAATTATTTCTGGACGAAGGAATACAAAGACTTGGAGTTTCTGGCGAACGGCGACATGCTGGAGATCGTGCGGTTGACGAACCAACACGAGTTGTACGGTTTTTCGTTCGCCAAAGCGACGCTTCGTTCGGTTGATTACGATTGGGAGATCGAGGCGCTGGTATGGTTGGACACGCTGACGACCGACAGCCCGGAAGCCAATTATACGCTGCAGAAGGAGTTGTTTTCGCGCATCGCGGAGGACTATCCGGAGATACGGAACAAGAAGGAGCTGGTGAAGACGATCTACGAGACGCCGTACTACAATGCGCTGCAAGTTCGGTACGCCTACTGCGTGACGTGCCATAAGGCGCAAGGCGGGCAATGGAAGCACGTGTTTGTGAACGAATTAACGAATGAACGAGTGAATGAATTAACGAGTGAGGAACGGCGGGAATATGGGCGATGGTTATATACCGCGGTGACTCGCGCGACGGAAAAGGTATTCCTTTTGCGATAAAAATAAGGTATTTTAATAAATTTTTATTAAAATCTTTGCATATATAAAAAAAATGTTGTACCTTTGCACCCGCAAAGGTTTTTTTTGTCACAAAATAACAAACAATCATAATGAAACATTTCAATCATCTTCGGGCAGTAATGGCCCTTGTTATGGCAAGTTTCGTATTAGCGAGTTGCCATTCGGACGTTGATCTGAAAAACATCGACACCCAGGCCGAGTTGGAGTTGGGTATCGCGTTGCCTATCGGTAGTCTTCACGCTACGATGGGTGATTTTTTGGGCAACGGCAAAGTAGCGAACATCTCGGTTGACGAGAATGGTATTTTCCACTTCATCGACACCTTCCCTATCCCGGCGAAGCAGTACCACCAGATTGACTTGGCGAGTTACATCATCAAGGACGCTGCGACATTGAAATTCAACATCGCGGACAAGACGGGTACGGTCACGATCTACGGAAACGGCACAACCGAGTATCCGCTGGAGTTCCCGATGGAGTTAGGTATGGAAGGCATCAACGACAACCTGAGTGAGGAGCGAATCGACAGTATTAAGGTGACGGAGGCGAAGTTCGTTTCGGTCATCAACGTAGAGAATTTCGACCTGAACTGGAGCGAGATCAAGAGCGTTCAGTTGGAGTTGCTCGATCAATTCCGTCGTCCGGCGGGTAAGTACGTTGATATCCCTATCAGCGGTCAGAGTTTCGGATCGGAGATACCGATTGACGTGACGAACTTCGCGCTGTGCCTGATGAAGGACAAGAGCAACCCGGGCCAGACGGTAGATAAGATTCAATTCAAGATCAAATTCGTCGTTTGCCCGTCCAACGGTCACAACATCGAGGTGAAGAGCGACAGTAAATTTGCGTATAACCTGCAGGTGAAGGTGATTGACTACGAGGCAATCTGGGGATATTTCCAGGCCGGCAATCAGATGCGCTCGGCGCAGAAATTGACGATGGACAGCCTTTGGGGTGATTGGCGCAGCGTGAAGAAGTTGAAAGTGCGTTTCATGGAGCCGAGTATCGACGTATCGGTATGGCATAGGGTAGCCGCTCCGCTGCGTATGTACATCGATTATATCAGCGCGATTGACTCGTTGGGGCACGCGACGAACGCGACCTGGAACGGCATCGATTCGGTTAACTTCGATCTGCCGTATTCGCTCTCGCCGTACTCGGGCTTGACCGACAGCGTGAGAAACTCGAAGCTCTTCTCGTACGACCCGCACGAGGGACACATCGATGAGTTGTTCGACGTTCGTCCGGACACTTTCGCATACAGTTTCCACCTGCTGGTAGATAAGAACCCGCGTGCCGATTATCCATGGAAGCAACACCGTATCACGAAGGACGGAACGGTTCGCGGCGATGCGATTTTCGATGTGCCGTTCAAGTTCAACACGGGTAGCGAATTGCAATACACGACGACGGTCAAGGACATCAACATCAGCAGTATATCGTTGGATTCGCTGTTAGCAAGCGTTCAGGTGATCGACAGCATCAAGAGCGGTACGCTGAAGTTGATTTTGGACATCAAGAACGGTATTCCGTTCGACCTCAATGCCTACTTCACGTTCCTGGATGCGGACAGCGTCGATCTGGGTCTGAGACTGGTTCAGGACAACGATTCGAACCGCATTCACCTGCCGGCTCCGACGATGGAGAAGTCCGCGTTAGAGAAATACGGACGTGTGACGGCGCCGTCGGTAACGCGCCTGATCGTGAACGTGGAGAAGAACGATTTCGACCGTTTGGCGGAGACGAAGATGCTTCGTTTCGATGCGGCTATCACGGGTAACCCGCAGCCGTGCTACATCGAGGAGAAAACCGACCTGACGGTTAAGATCGGCTTGTCGGCACAGATCGATGCGATCTTCAATTTCGGCAATGATTCCACCAAAACCAACAAATAGGAGGACTGAGCAATGAAAGCAATGAAAAGAACGATCTTGGCAGCCCTCGCGGCACTCTTCGTCATCAGCGCGAACGCGCAGCAAGTGACGACCGTATATTTCTTGGAGAACGCCCCGATGCGTCACACGATTAACCCGGCCTTCCAACCGGTTAGTCAAGGCTTCATCAACTTCAGCCCGCTGGGTTGGATGAGTATGACGTTGGGTAACAACTCGCTCACGCTGAACGACGTGCTGTATGTCGATCCGACGACGGGCAAGACGATCACGCCGCTGCACCCGAACGGCAACAAACAGGCGTTCCTCAAGACGCTGTACAGCATGACGTTGGGTGAGACCAGTATGACGCTGGGCCTGATCAACATGGGTTTCCGCATCAAGGATGAAGGCTATCTGACGATTGGCATCAACGAGCGCATCGATATCGGTGCTACTGCTCCGAAGAGTCTGTTCAACTTCGCCTTGGGCGGCGGTATGACGGACCTCAACGGCGGTATCAACAGCTTCAATTTCGGCGGTCTCGGTGCCGGCGCGATGATGTACACGGAGATCGGTGCCGGTTACAGTCATCGTCTGAACGAGCAATGGACGATCGGTGGTAAGTTCAAGTTCCTGTTGGGTCAACTGCACCTCGGTGCGAATGCCAAACCGCTGAACCTGAACGCTAACGCCGAAGAATGGAAGATCAACGGAAAGTTCAACGTGGAGTTGGCGGGCCCGATCAATTTCGAGAACCTGCCGGAGATGGATAACCGCCGTCTAATGGACGTCATCAATGACTTCACGGGCAATAACGGAAGCGGCGGCGGCAGCGGTACGCCTGTCGATTGGAGCACGATCGTCGATTATAAGAACGTAGGCAGGATGTTGACGCCGAGCGGTTACGGTGCGGCTATCGACTTCGGTTTCACGTACAAACCGATTGAGAACCTGCAGATCTCGGCGGCTATCACCGACCTGGGCTTCATCTATTGGGCGAAAGCCAGCAAGTTCACCGCCACGGTGGACACGACGTATGAAGGCGTGGGTACGTTCGATTACAGCGATCCGGCTTTCTATGACAAGGACGGCAATTTCTCGGCTCAACTGCTGGTTGACTCGGCGCTGCAGAACCTGAAGGGTCTGGCGAACGCCATCATCCTGCATCGTACGCCGACGGGCGGTTACGCCAAGATGCCTTCGGCACGACTCAACGTAGGTCTGGATGCTAATTTCTGGGACAACCGCGTGGGCCTGGGTATCGTGTCTGCGACCCGTCTGTACAACGCCCGTCTGTATGAGGAAGTGACGATCGGTTTGGCTTTCCGACCGGTTAACTGGTTCAGCATCGCGGCTTCGTACTCGCTGATGAACAACGGTAAATACAGCAATATCGGCGCCGGTCTGAGCTTCATGCCGTACGACGGAATCAACATGACGCTGGCGATGGATTATATCCCGACGCGCTATGCCGCTATAGACGTGAACGGTACGCCGAAGTACCTGTTGCCGGACCGCGCGAAGATGGTTAACCTGGCGCTCGGTTTCTCGATCTGCTGGGGTACGAACCATCGCGACAAAGATAAAGACGGCGTATGGGACAAGATTGATATGTGTCCCGAGACGCCGCGTGGTGTGCAAGTGGATAGCGTAGGTTGTCCGCTGGATGAGGACGGCGACGGTGTGCCTGATTATCTGGATCACTGTCTCGGTACGCCTGCTGCAGCACGCGGCTTCATCGACTCCGTCGGATGTATGCTTGATACGGACGGCGACGGTGTGGAAGACTATCGCGACAAGTGCCCGAATACGCCGGAAGCGGCTTGGGGCAAAGTGGATACACTCGGTTGTCCGCTGGATACGGACGGCGACGGTGTGCCCGATTACCTCGACGAATGTCCGAATACGCCGGCGGCTGCGTATGGCAAGATCGACGAGAAGGGTTGTCCGCTGGATACCGACGGTGACGGCGTGCCCGATTATCTCGACCTCTGCCCGAATACGCCGGAAGAGGCGTACGGCCTGATTGACGAGAACGGTTGTGCTATCGATACCGATGGCGACGGTGTACCTGATTATAAGGACGAATGTCCTGATACGCCGAAGGAAGCATGGGGTTCCGTTGATGCACGCGGTTGTGAGATCGACTCCGACGGCGACGGTGTGCCTGATTACAAGGACGCTTGTCCGATGGTGCCGGGTCTGAAGTCCAACAAGGGTTGCCCGGAGATCAAACGCGAGGTACGTCAGTTGCTGCAGAAAGCAATGCAAGGTATCGAGTTCGAAACCGGTAAGGCGACCATCAAGAAGAAGTCCTTCCCGCTCTTGAACCAGATCGCTAAGATCTTCATCGAGAACAGCAATTATATCATCGAGGTTCAGGGTCACACGGATAATACCGGTAAGGCGGAAGTCAACAAACGCCTGTCTGAGCAACGCGCGGATGCCGTTATGGTTTACCTCGCAAAGCAAGGTGTGGATGACCGCCGTATGACCGCCTTCGGTTACGGCCAAGAGCAACCGATCGCTGACAACAAGACCAAAGCAGGTCGTCAGAAGAACCGCCGCGTAGAATTCAAGATCACCTTCGAGGAAGTGCATGTAGAGACCGTCCTCGACCACGCTGATCCCCAACCGGCTGAATAACTAAATCGTAAATCTGTAAATCGTAAATAATTATGGGACGCGCATTTGAATATCGCAAAGCAACCAAATTGAAACGCTGGGGACATATGTCCCGCACATTCACCAAGTTAGGTAAAGAAATCACTATCGCCGCACGCGAAGGCGGAGCCGATCCGGACTCCAACCCGCGTCTGCGTACGCTCATCCAGCAGTGTAAACGCGAGAACATGCCGAAGGACAACATCGATCGTGCTATCAAGAAAGCAACCGATAAGTCGTCCGAAGGATACAAGGAGATCAACTACGAAGGCTACGGACCTCACGGTATCGCTATCTTCGTCGAGACCGCTACCGACAACCACATGCGTACCGTCGCTAACATCCGCTCGTATTTCACCAAGTTCGGCGGCACACTCGGTACGCAGGGCAGTCTGCAGTTCCTCTTCGATCGTAAGGCATGCTTCACCGTCACGATGAAAGACGGCATCGACCTCGACGAACTCGAACTCGAACTGATTGACTTCGGCGTAGAGGAACTCGGCGTGGACGAGGAAGAGAACACCATCGTCATCTATTCCGATTTCGACGAGGCGATCAATATGCAGAAGTACCTCGAGGACAACGGCTTCGAAATCCAGTCGATGGAGTTCGTTCGTATCCCGAATGACACCAAGCAGCTGCCCGAAGACCAACGCGAGTCCGTGCAGAAACTCATCGACAAGATCGAAGAGGACGAAGACGTACAAAACGTGTTCACCAACTTGGCAGAATGATCTCCGATTATTTCAAACTCTCCGCTCGTCAAGCGCAGCAGTTCGCTGCGCTTGATGCGCTTTACCGCGATTGGAACAGCAAGATCAACGTCATCTCGCGCAAGGACATTGATAATCTCTACGAGCATCATGTGCTGCATTCGCTGGCGATCGGCAAACTGCTACCTTTCCAACCCGGCACGACCATCATGGACGTCGGTACAGGCGGCGGTTTTCCCGGTATTCCCTTGGCGATTCTCTTTCCGGAGTGTCAGTTTCTGCTGATTGATTCGATCGGCAAGAAAATCAAAGTGGCTTCGGAAGTAGCAGCCGCCCTCGGTCTGACGAACGTCGTATGCAAGCAGGAGCGCGTGGAAGAAGAGAAGCAGAAGTTCGATTTTGTCGTCTCGCGTGCCGTGATGCCCCTACCCGATCTGGTGAAGTTAGTGCGAAAGAACATCTCCAATAAGCACCGCAATGCCGTGCCGAACGGCTTGGTCGTACTCAAAGGCGGTGACCTGCAGTCCGAACTCGCACCATTCATCAAAACCGCCGAACTCACCCCCTGCAGCCACTTCTTCCCCGGCGCCTGGTTCGAAACAAAGCAAATAATGTATCTTCCTTTGTGACTTTGACCGTTGGTATCCTGTACAAAGAAAAAGAAAATCTGCTTGCTCAAGTAAACTTGGACAGACAGATTTTCGTTTTCTTTGCGGAAGAGGGGGGATTTCTTCGTAATCCCCACAGGCTACCGTTGGTATCCTGTACAAAGAAAAAGAAAATCTGCTTGCTCAAGTAAACTTGGACAGACAGATTTTCGTTTTCTTTGCGGAAGAGGGGGGATTCGAACCCCCGGTACAGTTACCCGTACGACAGTTTAGCAAACTGTTGGTTTCAGCCACTCACCCACCCTTCCTTCGCTTGCACTAAGGCTCAGTACGATTCGCGATAGATCGCTCATATGAACTTTCGCCTTGTGCTACGCTCTCCCCAAAAATTAGAAATTTTCGGGGGCCCCATAAAGAGGCACAGAAACGGCAATTCGTTGCTAAAATCGAAAAGCGGTGCAAAGGTACGACATTTTTACGACATACGCAAATATTTTTGCAGTTTTTTTTGTTTATATCGCAAAAAAGTTGTAATTTTGTGCGCTAAATCGAGCGGTTATGGCAAAAAACACAGAAATAGAGCGTAAGTTTTTGGTAAGTTCGGATGCTTTTAAGTCGGAGGCGACCTCGTCACATGAGGTAGAACAGGGTTACCTCTGCCGCGACGCCGAGCGCACCATCCGCGTACGCATATGCGACGAGCGCGCGTTCCTTACTATCAAGTCCTCCACCCTGCGCGAAGGCATCGCCAAATTCGAGTGGGAGAAAGAGATTGCGTTGGCGGACGCCAAAGAACTGATGGCGATCTGTCTGCCGGGCACGGTCAGCAAGACGCGCTATATCATCCCTGCCCCGCCCTACGAGGGGTGCGCGCGTAAATGGGAGATCGATGTGTTCCACGGTCGCTTGGACGGCCGCATGTTGGCGGAGATCGAGTTAGGCGCCGAAGATGAACCGTTCGAACGCCCGGATTGGTTAGGTGAAGAAGTAACCGGTCAGCCGCAGTATTACAATGCAAACATGTAAAGCTATGAAACGAATAATTGCTTTGTTTTTCAGTATTCAGTTGTCGGTAGTCAGCCTGTTTGCGCTGACGATCCCGGAAGGCTATTTGATGTTCGACAACAGCAAGACGCAGTACGAGGTGGTGTCGTTTGTGTTCGGTAGCGACCAACGCGCGGAGACGTATGCGCTGCGTATGGACGATACGGGCGGTTCGATCTGGACCATTCACATTCCGCAAACCTACACCGATATGTATCGCTTCACGTTCGTTGGCGGGGAAGTGTCGGAAGGACAGATCGGGCAGAAGTTCAGCGACTACAAGGATTCTGTGACCCATGTGCTAAGTCTTAACCGTACCGCTACTTCGGAGGCTCCAATGAATAGCGGCGAGATCTTCGTGCCTGAGAACGGCGACAACTGGGCACAGGGACGCTGGATGACCGCACAGGAGTTCTGGGGCGGCGGTTCGACCGAAGGGAAAGCGGAAGTGAGCAAGACGCTGCCGATTGTGTATGTGAATACAGAAAACAACGCAGAGATACCCGACCAGACTACACAAGTGAAGATGACGCTGTACATCGATTCGGTGGTAGCGGACTACCCGTCGTTGGGTTCGGCGCAAGCGCCTATTGCCGGTACGATCAAGGGTCGCGGCAACTGGACTTGGAACGGATTTGACAAGAAGCCCTATAAGATCAAGTTCGACGTGAAGCACAAGGTGTTAGGCATGCCGAACAATCGTCACTGGTGCCTGATGGCGCATGCGGATGATAACTTGGGATTTTTGCGTGCATACGCCGGTTTCCGCATCAGTAAGGCGCTACAGATGCGCTGGACGCCTCGCACGCGACCGGTGGAGTTGGTGCTGAACGGGCAGTACAAGGGTTTGTATTTCTTGACGGAACATGTGCGTATCGCGTCCAACCGCGTGAAGATCAAAGAGCAGGCGGACAATGAGTCGCGTGCGGACTCGATCACCGGCGGTTGGCTTGTGGAGATTGATAATTATCCGACGGAGAACAACATCGAGTTGGACGAAGGGAACGGTCAGCACGTGATGATCTCGCTCCGCGAACCCGACGAGTTAACCAATCCGCAGCGCACCTATATCGTCAATCAGATGAATGCCCTCAATAACGCGCTGTACGGCAACTCGGCATCCACATTGCAACAACTCTTAGACCTCGACGAAGCCGCTAAGTTCTACTTGGTGCAAGAGATCATGGAGGACTGCGAGAGCTACCACGGCAGCTGCTTCCTCTACAAAGACCGCGACACGCTGGGCGTAGCGGACAAGTGGAAATTCGGGCCGGTTTGGGATTTCGGCAACGCCTACAACCGTAAGATGTGGAGTAGCGACCAGTCCGAAGCATTCATCTATGAGAACCCTTCGTTCGAACAGTACTGGATTGGTCAGTTAGCTACTTGGCCGGAGTTTCAGAAAGCAGTCAAAGAACAATGGTGGGTTTTCTACCACACGCAGAAAGATGCGGTGCGCACGAAGATAAGCGAGATGGCGACCACTATCACGGAGGCGGCGAAGAACGATGCAGCCGTTTGGCGCAACACGAATAACTATTGCGACAACAGCAATATGTCCGGTAAACTGAGTGATTTCCTCGGGAACTACGACTGGCGCATCA
This sequence comes from uncultured Bacteroidales bacterium, assembly GCA_946187555.1. Lineage (GTDB taxonomy): Bacteria > Bacteroidota > Bacteroidia > Bacteroidales > Paludibacteraceae > Colicola. Next base: position 15,758 of record CAMHQP010000017.1, on the reverse strand, counting down.
ACTGGTTGTACAGTCAATGGGGCGAAGGAATCGAACCGGCTACATGGGGTGTGGAGAACACGCCGGTTGATGCCGTTCAAAGCGAGAAGATACTAAAAGACGGCCAATTGCTTATTCGTCGCAACGGCCGTCTATACACAATCAGCGGTCAGCTGATAGAAGCGCTTTGATGCGCCGCATCGCTTCGGTGATCTCTTCGGTGCTGATGGCATAGGAGAGACGAATGCACTCGGGGCTGCCGAACGCCGAACCGGACACCACAGCTACGTGCGCCTTGTCCAAGATGCGCTCCGCCACTTCATCACCCGTTCCGATAGCGCTTACATCCGGGAAGAGATAGAAGGCTCCCTGCGGCTCGTTGAACTTGAATCCCGGTATCTCTGCCGCCAGACGACAGATGAGTGCTCTGCGTTCCTCGAAGATCTTACGCATCTCTTCCACGCAGTCCTGCGAACCCGTGATAGCGGCTTCGGCAGCTTTCTGCGCAACCATCGTAGCGCAGGTCACCTGCTGTCCCTGCAGACGCGTGCACGCCGCGATAAACGCTTTGCTCTTACATAACAACCATCCGATACGATAACCGGTCATGGCGTACGCTTTGCTGACGCCGTTGATGACGATGAGCCGTTCCGCCAAGTCCGGGAAGGCCGCAAAGGTCGTTGCTTCGCAACCGTAGGTAAGTGCCGAATAGATCTCGTCGGCAAGGATGGTGACGTTCGGGAACTCACGCAGCACAGCGACGAGCGACTCCAGTTGTTCGCGCGTATAGATGGACCCCGAAGGGTTATTGGGTGAACAAAGGATGATCATCCGCGTACGCGGCGTGAGGGCAGCACGCAGCTGCTCCGGCGTGAGGCAGTAGTTGCTGTCCAGCATAGTAGAAACCGGTACGACTACGCCTTCCGCCAACTTCACCATCTCGGTATAGCTGACCCAACTCGGTTGCGGAATGATGACCTCATCGCCCGGGTTGATGCAGGCCTGAATGGCATTGAAGATCGCCATCTTGGCTCCTACAGACACAATCACATCTTCCGCTGCCCACTCTATCGCATTCCCTGCCGCTTTGTTCTGTTGCGCGGCTACTGCGGCACGCAAAGGCGGATTACCCGGCACGGCGCCATAGTGCGACCAATGGTTGTCAATCGCTTCCTGCGCCGCACGACGGATGAGCTCCGGCGTATCGAAATCGGGTTCACCTAACGACATACTGATGACGTCTATACCGGCGGCTTTCATCTCCTTGGCGCGCGCCGCCATCACCAAACTCTGCGAAGCAGCAATCTGCTGTACTCTGTTAGAAATCTGCATATTAGATAGTGTCAATAAAATATTTCTGTTTACGATTGAATAGCTTGATTCCAATGAAAAGTAGAATCAAGATGGTGATCAAACTGTATCCAAGTGCCTGCCAGGAGAACTGACCGGCTCCGTATGCGCCGTATTTGAAGGTCTCGATGATCGCTGTCATCGGGTTGAAAAGCATGATCTTATGCAGCGTCGGATTCGTTACGTAACTCAGCGGATAAACGATCGGTGTAGCATACATCCAAAGGGACACGAAGACCGGGAAGAAATTCGACAGGTCGCGGTATTTGGTGGTAAGCGACGAGATGATCAGTCCCAGCCCGAGTGCCAACAACTGAATCATCATCAGCAGCACGGGGAAAAGAAGCAAGTACCAGTTGGGTCGCAAGTGTACGCCTTTGCATACAAACAGCAGATAGACGAGCACGAACGTACCGAGTTGCAGCGAGAAGCGGAACAACTTAGACAGCACCACCGACGTCGGCGACACCAGACGCGGGAAATAGACCTTACCAAACAGACCGGCATTGCTCTGGAACGTGCCGGACACCGAGTTGAGGCACTCCGCGAAATACTCCCAAAGGCAGATTCCACTGAGGTAGAACACGGGTTGCGGGATGTCATCCGTAGGTATGCCGGCGATGCGACCGAAAACGACAACGTACATGAACATCGTGAACAGCGGCGAGATGAAATACCAGCCGAAACCGAAGATGGTCTGCTTGAATTGCACCGTCAGGTCGCGTTTGATGAACAACCAAATGAGGTACTTCTTCTGCCAAAGTTCCTTCAGTCCCATGCCCTGCGCATAACTATCCGGCGTTATGACAGTATTGTAATATGTGTTATCCGTTTTCAGTGGTCAGTTATCAGTTATCAGACGGTGTCCATGAAACTTTTCTGTACTTTATTAAAGAGCATCAAGCCGCAGAGCAGCAAGATGAACGTGAAGCCTACGCTGTAGCCCAACCAGAGCCAGGAAAACTGTCCTTGTCCGAGCAGCGTGTATTTGACGGCTTCCATGACGGGTGTCACGGGATTGAGGCTCATCGCCAGGTGCAGTTTGGGATTGGTCACCATACTAAGCGGATAAATAACCGGCGTGACATAGACCCATAGGGCGATGATCTTATTGAGCATGATCTGCAGGTCGCGATACTTGGTCGTCAGCGACGAGAAAATCATGCCGAAACCTACCGCCATCAGTGCCAGCAGCAAGATCAGCAGCGGGAACAGCACGATTTGCCAATGAATGACGAGTTCCGTGCCTGTAGCCGCATAATAGATATAGAAAACCGCGAAGATAGCGAGTTGGATAGCCAGCGACAACAGGTTCGTTGTCACCGCAACCAGCGGCATGATGATGCGCGGGAAATAGACTTTACCGAAGATGTCCGCATTCGTCACAAACGAATTGGACGTAGCGCTGACGCACGAAGCGAAATACCCCCAAACGGAGATGCCGAGCAGGTAAAACAAGATCGGCGGCACACCATCCGTAGGGATATTGGCGATACCTCCGAAGACGGTCACATACACGATGACGGAGAGCACAGGGGTGATGATGAACCATAGAGGTCCCAGCACCGTCTGCTTGTATGCCGTGCGGAAATTACGATCCACGAAAAGCACGAACATGTCGCGGTAGCGCCATAGTTCACGCCAATCGAACGCCAGCAGTTTATCCTTCGGCGTGATCGTCAGACTCCACTTTTGTTTGTTCTCCATTGAATCGGTTTTTCTTACCATATACGACCATCCGATCGAGTGCGACGAGTACAGCCGGCACCACGGTGAGCGTCAGCACGACGGCCATAAACGCACCTACAGCCAGGCAACCCACGATATTGGATATCATCACGTCGTCAATCGCTATCGCCATCACCCCAGGCCCGATTACCATAATCAGACCGGACGTAAGGATGGTTCGAATCGAACTCTTGTATGCCTGGCACACGGCATCGACGGGCAGCATCGTCTTGCGGAACTCGCGGTAATAGTTGGCGAAGAGTATTCCGTAGTCGATGGTCGCACCCATGAGGATAGCTTGCACGATGAGGTACGCGAGGTACAACATCTGTCCGGACACCAGACCGGCTACCACTACGTTGACGAAAACAGCCGTCATGACGGTCACCACAAGGATGATCGGCACAATGACGGAGCGGAAAGTGACAGCCACGATGAGGAAGATAGCGAGGATAGTGAGCAGCGTCACTACGTTCATCTCATGATCGAATCCTCCGCGCATCTCTGCGTACATCACCGATTCGCCTACGTAATAGTGCTCGTGCGGCAATTGGGCATCCGCTACAGCGGTCAGCAAGTCCACGAAGTCATAGGTTGCTTGCGACTCGGCAGGCAGCGTAGAAAGGACGACGAGCAGCGAGTGGTCGGGTTTGCGTAATTGACCCAAACCGTCCTGTATCTGGGCATGTATATCTTTGGCTTGCGACTGAATGGAGTCCGGCAATATGTCTGCCAGCCGTTCGTCATAGACGAGTGTGTCGCACAGGTAGGTCAGCAGGGGTTCGAAGCCCATACGGATCGTGTCGGCTTTCGAGTTGACCGAACCATAGTAGTCATAGAGCAGCGACATCTGTGCTGCGGTGACCGGTGCAGCCTTCACATCCGACAGCTTCATCAGTCGCGCCAGCTTGGCGGACATCTGCTCCGCCGTGTAGGTCTTGCCGCCGAAGACGAGTTCCACGAACAGTTCGGCTTGCTGGTCAGCTTTCGAAGGTCCTCGATGCTTAGGAGCCGGTTGCTCTTCCGTCTGTTGCGGTACCACCGCTACGGCACGTGTGGTATCGGTGCTATGCAGTGTACTCTGGATGTCAGCAATCGAGTTGACGATCTCTTCGGCACTGATCTCGCTCTGCGCCTTGGCGGTCTGCGGTTGCTCTTTCTTCTGAGGTCCTCGGGCGATAGCAATCAGTTGGTCGTCCGTGAAGTCCTCTATGCCGAAAGCACGCAGCAGTCGGTTGAGGTCGGACGGCGTGAGCGAAGCGTTCTTATCCGCCAGATCCATCAGGTACGCACGTTGACCCAGTTGGGTACGTTGCTCATCGGACACCATTCCGGCGAGGCCTTTGCGTTGGAACAGGTCATCCACCAGCAGATGTACGTACTGCAGCGGCGTCAGTTTGGTAGTCTTACCCGGCGCGTACCCATAGACGAGTTGCGTCTGGATAAGGGTTGAACCGATATAAATGGACATCTCTTTGGTGGACATCGGCAGACGGATGGCAGCGGTGTCGGTCAGCTTACGCATCTCGACGGAAGCGGCAGTGGTCTGCGTAGCGTTGAGGCGCTCGATGAAGGGCACAACAGCGATGCGGTTGATGTCCACGGAAGGCATCTCGTGTGCGTCTTCTTTCATCTCGATAGGCTCCACATGCGAGGCTATCGGCGCGATTGTCTCGCGTACCGGCACGACGGTGTCCACCGGCTCTGCTTCTTCCTCTGCGGCCTCTTTCTTCGGCTCTTCTTTGGGTTCCGAAGGCGTATCGAGCATCGACTGCAGGTCGGCTATCTGACGCTTCATATCGGCATCCAGATAGGATGAGAAGAGCGGGTTGGACGCTACATGTGTATGCAGGAAGCGTGCGAAAGTCGGGAACGAGAGTTGCTGATCGTGCTCCGGGTGCTCACGCATGTAATAAACGAGTCGCACCATCTCGGGCGAGAGCATATCGAGCGCCTCATCCGGTACGGTAGCCGCGTCGGCAGGCATGAGGTCACCGAAGGTGGTGAGCAGCGTCTGCACATGGTTGGTCATCTCGGTCGGCGTCAGCGGTCGCGACATAAGCGTCGGATAACTGATCACGGACTGAATACCCTTCTGCGCCAGCAGACTATCCACCAGCACATAGACGGAGTCCTCATCCTGCGTGTCATAAACCAGCACGAACGGATTCGGCGCAGGGAAGATTTCCTCTATCTTCGACTCCGCTTCCGCGGAGAAGAAAATGGTCGTTTGCTGCGAGAAATACCAGGATGTACCAAAGAGCACGACGGCTCCTACGGCGATAGGTATCTTATGGGATGCGACGAAGCGTGCCAAGCCGTCCGTAGGCGGGATATAGGCTTTCTTCGCCGTTCTGTTGATGGTGCGGCGGAAGAGCAGCATCAGCGCCGGCATGGCGGTGAAAGTACAGATGAGCGAACAGATGACGCCTTTGGCGAGCACGACGCCCATATCGGTACCGATCTTGAGGCGCATGAAGCAAAGCATGAGCAGTCCGACCACAGTCGTCAATGCCGACGAGAGGATGGACGGAGCGGCTTTCTTAATGGCTCTGTTAGCCGCTATACCGGCGGTACGGCGGTCGGTGTGCTCGTCCTGCTCCTGCCGATAGCGGTTGAGCAGCACGATGCAGTAGTCGAGCGAGAGCACGGCCTGCAGGATGGAGCCGATGAAGTTCGTAGTGATAGACACCGACGGCAACAACGCGTTCGTACCCATATTGAGCAGAATAGCCAGGCCTGCGGTGATGAGGATGACCACGGGCTCGAACCAGCTCTGCGCCATCACGAAAAGCACGAGCATGATCATGACGGCAGCGATGATCATCACCGACATCGGCGGCGTCGCGCCGTCCTGGCTGGTCTCTACGACGCAGTTACCACCGAAACGGTTATTTATCTGCTTGCCCAACTCCTTCTGATCGACGGACTTAGGCACATCGAGGTCGAAAACGGTGTAGGTACTGTCGGCATTGTAGCGATAAGTAACGCTCTGCACATCTTCGTAACCGCTGAGCAGCGTCCGGATACCGGGCACCTCGTTGGGTTTGACGCCTTCGAACATAACGTGCACGTCAGCGCCGGACATCTGCGCGGACGAACCGAACTCGCTCATCACGATCTCCAGACCGCGCTTCATCTGCGAGTCATCCGGCAGGTACTTGGTCATATCGGCGTTGACGTTCGTATGGAACATCAGGATGCCGCAAACGACAGCCAGCGCTACCGTGATCGCAAATAATATGTAATGGAAACTACGTTTCAATTGACGATTGGACGATTGACGATTTACGATTTAGAACTGTCCCATCTGGAGGAATGCTACCTCTTTGGGCGTCAGGAAACGCCATTTGCCGCGACCTACGTTCTTCTTGGTCAATCCGGCGAAGGACACACGGTCGAGGTTGACTACCTTATACCCTACTTTCTCAAAGATACGGCGTACGACACGGTTCTGCCCGGAGTGAATCTCCAGACCGATGTGACGGCGGTCAGCCTTCGGAAACTCGAGTGCATCGGGTTCGATACGCTCGTCATCGAGTACCACGCCGGCACGGATGATGGCTTCGTCCACTTCCTCGAGGTCGCGATCGAGTGTTACGGCGTAGATCTTTTTCTTATGGAATTTCGGGTGCGTCAGTTTGGCTGCGAGGTCACCGTCATTGGTGAGCAGCAGTACACCCGTGGTGTTACGGTCAAGACGGCCTACCGGGTAGATGCGTTCGGCGCAAGCGTTGCGCACGATGTCGATGACGGTGTGACGCTCCTGCGGGTCATCGGTGGTAGTCACCGTATTCTTGGGTTTATTGAGCAGGATATAGACCTTACGCTCGCGACGAACGGGTTGGTCGTGAAAACGGATGTCATCGGTCGGCAGCACTTTGGTACCCAGGCTATCCACGGTCACACCGTTCACGGTGATGACGCCGGCTTGGATGAAATCGTCCGCCTCACGACGCGAACAGATACCTGCGTTGGCGAGGTATTTATTCAAACGTACGGGTTTGGTCGGATCTTCGTTCTGCTGACGATACTCCTGCTGTTTGCGGTTGGAATAGAGTCCGTTATTACGTTTAGGTTTGCCTCCGAACGGTTTGTTCGGACGTTGGGGACGTTCGCTGTTAAAAGGACGTTGTCCGAATTGCGGACGCTCAGTTGCTTCGCCTTCACGGCGAAAACGGGGACGAGCCGATGCAGGCTCTGCTTCACGGCGAAAACGCGGTCTTGGACGGCGCTCGCCTTCATTGTTCAAATTGTTATACATGTTCGTGTGCATTATGCGTATACTCACGTACGCGCGTTAATTAAACAAGGTGAAAAGGCAAAAGGAACGAATCCCTCTTACCTTTTACCTTTTACATTAAACCATCTTGATTAAGCTTCTGCTTTCTCGACAGCGAGTTTACCACGATAGTAGCCGCAAGACGGGCAAACGGTGTGGTAGATGTGGAGAGCGCCGCAGTTCGGGCATGTAGCCAGCGTCGGAGCTTTCACTACGTCATGGGTACGACGTTTCGCTTGTCTGGTGTGCGATTGTCTTCTTTTAGGATGTGCCATTTCGCGCTGGCTAAGGCTCAATACGATTCGCGACCTCGTCGCTCATATGAATTTTCGCCTTGCCCTCGCTCTCCGATCCACAAACACTGCGTTCGGTTTGTGTCTCGGGTGGAGGGCGCCTCCTAGCCAGTGAGGAGGGATTAATTATTTAACTTCTTTTAATTCTATCCTTCGGGCTCCGGCTCGTCACAGAGGTGATCATGGAGGAGAAGTTCCATGTGCTTATTGCACTCACCCGGTTGGTGACAGTGAACGAGCGGAATATTGATACTTACTATTTCGTATGCGAGCCAAGACAAGTCTAATTGACGATTAGACGATTGACGATTGACGATTTCGTCTTCCTCCTCTTCAGACCAGATTTCTTGCTCGTCTTCGATTTCAAGGGGCATGGGGTCAAGGCACCTATCGCACACAACAAAGACAGTTCCGTGAACTGAGATCTTGAGCTGATAGTCCTCCTCCCGGAGATTTAGCGTCGCTTTACAAGCCACTTCGCCGCTGAGGATCTCCGATTTCTCGAGAGACTCAAAGAAAGCGTTATCTAACTGAATATCAAACGAATGCGTGCCAATAGGCAGGCGCGAGAGGTCGATGATATAGGGCTTGTTTTCGCTCATAGGCGCAAAATCGGCTGCAAAGGTACTGCTTTTTTTTGAATTGTGCAAATAAAAATGAAAAAAAAGCGCCACGAGGACGCTTTTTTTTCGTTTGAGCACGGCTTATTCAGCCTCTTTAGCCGGAGCTTCTTCTTCCTCGAGGAACTTGCCGGTGGTGAGTTGACGATAGATAGAAGCCTCGATGCCGTAGAGCGCCGGAACGACGAAGATGAAGAGGATCACATTGATGATCGTGCCGATGGTCTCCAGCCAACCGATGTTACCGATGCCAAACAGACCGGCGATGATAGCTACTACGATACCGATTGCCAAGCCTGCCAGAAACTCAGAACCGAAGATACGCCATTTGTTGCCGTAGGTCAGGCGGTTCGACTCGCGAAGTGCATCCAGCGCCGACATATCTTTGTCCACGAACAGCACAGATGCGAAGCTCCAAGCGATAGAGATCACCAGACCCGGGATACCGCCGAAGAGGAAGCCCACACTGATGGCACCGCTCATGAGCGCCATGAGGATAAAGAACTCACCCATGTTCTTGCGATACTTAGCTTCGAAGATGAAAAGCGGGTTGATAGCTTTGCCTTTTGCCATTTCTGCGGGCAGCGAAGACATTGCAATCGTCGTACCTACGTTCAGATACGGGATCCAGATAGTAAGCAGATACAAAACTGTTACCAGAATGAGGCTCAAGAAATTAACGAGCCCAATCGCGATACCATCCTTGATGGTCGCAATGATGTTGAGTTTTTTGTCCATAAGCGTAGTGAGTTAATGAGTTAATGAGTTAATGAGTTAATGAGTTAATGAGTTAATGAATTAGTGAATTAACGTACTTCTTGTCCGAGGACGTTGTAGGTCTTCTCACCCTTGATGATGAAGAGTTGTCCGTTGCGCAGTTCCTTCGCAGCCTTCTCGCCATTCTCAATGTCATTGATGCCGGTAGCAGTTGCTTTGAAATTACCCTCCAATTTGAAAGTGTCGTCTTTCTTATATGTCACAGTTACGTCACCGGCAGCAGCTAATTGGAATACGATATTGTCATCAACGTCTGTGGTAAGTGTTGCAGGCTTGTCGGTCAAATCGGAATATCCTTTTGCAGTACCCCATGTACCATCCTCAGTTACTTTGAGCTTATACTCCGTATCAGCAGCAAGGCCGACAATGGTGTAACTATCTTCCGTTGACTTCACTGCATCAGGAGACCAAACACCGACAGCCGTACCGCAAATATAGAACTTAGCGGGAACAACTACAGCCGGCACTGCAGCCGCAGAAGCATACCATTGTCCCTGTGCTTTAGAATAATACGGCGTTGCAGCATCCCATTCAAGATTTCCTGTCTTCTTCGAGTCATTTCCACTCTCGCTAAAGATGACGATATCGTATTGAGTGTTAAACGTATACTTATATATATCCTTACCGTTTGCTTTCTCCTCAGTAAGGGTCATGGTCGCTCCTGGCCAAGCGCCACCATTAGGCCAAGGATCTGCATTTTTATATACATAAGCGTTTACTGTACTCCAATCCGCGTCATTAACGAAATAGAGCGTTACTGTTTCGGGTTCACCTGCTGCCTCTACTGCTGCTAATGAAGCGTACCAACTTCCCTCGTAATAATATGGCTTGGCAGAATCCCATACTTCGTTACTTGATTGTTGCCCGTTTCCGCCATTATTGAAAATAATCACTTCGTATTGGGTGTCAAAGGTGTAAGAATAAACATCTTTACCTTTCGCTTGATCTGCGGTCTTAGTCATTGCCTCTCCTGGCCAAGCGCCACCATTAGGCCAAGGATCTGCATCATGGAAAACATAGGCATGTACTGCAGCCCAATCATTCGAATTAACGAAATAGAGTGTTACGTTCGCAGCGAACATTGTTGCGCTGAAGAGCGCAGCGATTGCTAAAGATAAAATTTTTCTCATACTGATTAGAATTTAATTGGTTAATATTTGAGGTTAATTTAAAAAATCACCTTTGCGGCTGCAAAGGTACGAAAAAAATTTGATATATGCAAATATATCTGCGTTTTTTTGCACAAAAGCAGTGCTGATGCGACATAATTAAGACAAAAACAGCCCGCCGAAGCGAGCTGTTTGTTGGGGGTAAGGGTTGTATGGTTCAATTATTTCACAAGTTTACCTTGTGCGTCGTACATCTTCTCACCGCGGATGATATACATCTTATCGTTGATGATGACTTTACGAGCCTGCTGCTCAACCTCTACATTGTCGATAGCAGTCGGAGTAGATTCAACTACTTTCATCGTAGCAGTACCAACAACTACATCCTCAAACTGAGCCGAACCGATACACATCAGCGTGATCGTTGTATTCTGCTCGCCGAGCGCATTAGCCTCGCTCAGTGTCCACCAATATTCACTCGGAACGATGGTCACGTCTACGTCAATCACACCATCCTGGTCATTGTCGGTGATGTAGTTATTTCCTGCGGTCCAGAATGCACTGCCGGTAAAGTCAATCTTCACCTGGTTGTACTGACCCGAAATCAGGTTCGTAATATTCAGGTGGAAGCTTTGACCGTAGTCGGCAGGAGTGCTGCCGAACGGTACATTGCCCAACTCAAGTGCTACCGGGGCGGCAGGAGTGATGGTTACGATACCGGCCGCTACGTTCAGCGTGCACTCAACCGTCTGAGCCAGATAGTCCTCATTGCCGGCAAAGATAGCCCGGAGTGTCGTTTGTCCGTTTGCCTTGAGCGAGATAGCGCCATTTGCAGCAATCGTAGCAATCGACTCATTGGAGCTCTCGTAAGTTACCTCTACGCCATTCGGATTAACCAGATACGGAGGATCATTCGTTGCAGAGCCCATTCGTACATATGCAGTCGATGTACTCCACTCCAGACCTGCAGCCACAGGAACTTTGTTAAATGTAGCGGCAATCACTACATCCTCGGTACCGATGGTGAACTTCTTGGTCGACATGATATCAACGCCATTAGCAGTCAATGCAGCCAATTCGTAGTTGGGAGCAGCCGATGGAACGACTGTAATCTCAATTCCTCTGCGATACGTCGTACCGCTTGCGAACGGATTATAAGTATTATCGAGCACCTCGAACGTACCACCCACTGCCGGTTGCGTCCAAGTCACAGCGTGAGCAGCCACTTTCACATCATATATATACTTCTCATCTGACTGACCTACATAAGAAACCGTTACAAGTACACTACCGCCCGAAGTAATCGTCTCCTTATTATAAGTCCAGGTAGCCTGTTCCGTTACATCGTACGTACCGCCTCCGTTGTTATAGTATAGTATCGCCGTCAAACCGGTGTGGTCGAATGGATCGCCGTACTCGTATGTCAGTTTTTCCACTGCACCACTTATTGCTATGGATGTAGGTCCGCAGACATATAATGTATATGTTACAGAGCCGGCTTTGTACGTGCTGGTTTCAGCCGAAGTAGCCGTAATATGAGCCATGCCTTCGCTCTTCAACTCGATAGCACCCGTCGTTTCGTTGATAGAGATGATAGTTCCACCGTCATCGCTGCTGTAAGTTATACTTAGGTCGTGCGGGTTCAGTAGTGTCGGGAAATCGAATGTCCTGCCTTCACGATAAGCCCACGCGCGGTTGTATTCATCTATTCCGCTCCAACTGAGTTCCGGATAGGATTTCTTTGCCGGGAAGGTAATCTGCAGCGAGTTGGTTGCATACGTCCAGGTGAAGATATATTCACCGTTCTCATCAGCTGCCAGCGTCATATCATCACCATTGGAGGTAATGCCGTCAGCACCGGTGTAGTCACGATGATATGTATAGCCGTTAGCCAGCCAAGCGCCATTAGCCTGTACCTTGAACGTATAGTCACCAGCGGTGAGGTTGAGCACAAAGCTTGCCGTTGCTGCATCCGGCTCCACTTCAACGGGCGTAGCCGACCATCCGTTGAAACTGCCGAGCACAACGAACGTACGGTTGACAGCAATCTCTTCGATGAGTTCAGGTATAGCGGCATAAGCCTTGGTGGACTTGTTGAGCGTGAAGGTCACGTCGTAACGGCCGCTCTTATCTACGGAGAAGGTAGCGTTGCCTGACTGTGGATAAGCAACCGTCCATGCGTGGTCCTCAACAATCTTGTATTCGTAGTTGGTAGAAGCGGTGAGTGTCACATTTTCCAGTTTGTAGGAATAAACACCCTCGTTGAGCGTCATTTCGGTCAACGTAGAAGTCTGATCCCAACCGGCAGGAATAATGTCCGGGGTGCCCACCACCGAGTAAACGTGAGGTATTTCCGTGAACGTAGCCGCCACAACGATATCCTCCGTACCCATTGTGAAGGCTTTAGTCGAAGAAATATCAACGCCATTAGCAGTCAATGTAGCCAGTTGATAGCCCTCGTCGGGCGTAGCGACTACGGTGAACTCACGTGTTTTAACCCATTCATCACCGCTGTCAATTGCTGAATCCAACCACTTAACCACCAATGTACCATGCTCGGGTGCACTGAAGGTTATTTTATGTTTGTTTATTTTGGCAACCTCTATATACACCCAGTCACTCTTGCCGGAATAGGTAGCAGTAAGAGAGGCAGATCCTTCACTTTGAATTTCGTAAGTTGCGATATCATTTCCGTCAATTTTCCAAGAACACAGAGATGTAACTTCCTCTTTGTAGCCATTGGCATAAGTAGCTTTCACAACGTAATCGCCATCTACCAAAGGATCGAAATGATCGCCAAACTCAAATGCTGTTTTGGTATTTGTTCCTGTGAGGTCGATAGAACTTACATCGCCCTTAGCAACACGCTCAACGATGTAGTTGCCGGAATTGAGTTCATATGTACCATTATTGTAGTTATACAGCTGACCGAAGATTACTACTTTATCGCCAACAGCCAAGTCCGTAATATCTGTAAAGTCTGTATTGTTCAGCCCCTTGCCATTATAAACCTTTAAACTATTCGTTTCTGTTCCATCCGCAGAGATAGAATAGGTCATTTGGCCAGAACTTACGGATGTACCGGCTGTGCAAACGTAACCTACGACAAACTGGTCATTAACCTTATCCTTGTCATTTGGAATCAATGCTATTGCATCAGTTACAGAAATAGGAGTAGCCTTTACAAACTCTTTCGTTACTATATCACCGAGTTTAACTCCTTTGAAGCCACGTGCCTTAACGGTAGTTGTTTCGGTCAGGGTAAACGGAGCAGTATAGGTATTGTCTCCGCCTATAGGATCTTCGCCATCGAGGGTATAGACAATATCTGCGCCATCCGTTACGATAGACATAGAAACCGTAGTAGAGGGATAGAAAGGCGTTTGACCGGAGATGGCCGGATCATCAATTTCTTTTGGCATCCAAGCCACATCAATCCGATCCGCATAAACAGCTGCACTTGCAACAATTTGAACGTATTTGTACGATTCAGTTACATCCAAAGACGCATAAAGATCACCTTCAGCGTAAGTAAGATCTCCGATTAATGTTCCCGTAGCCGCAGTTTCGCTTCCTGCATACGCATCGTTAGAACCATAGACCGATAGTTTGCGATCTGCGACGTTTGTTGACTGCGTTGCCCACCAAGCGATTACTCGTTTGAGTGTGCCACCAGAAGTAGAGGATGCTATTTCGCGTAGCTTGTTATTCGTTTGTCCACTATTCAACTGAATGTTGTATTGCGTCTCATTTCCATTGCGCGCAATCGTACCTGCATAAACAGCGCTGGAATGTCCGGTATTAGACGCTTGCTTATCGGTAAAGGCAGTATAACTCGTACTCGTTACGCCTAAATCTGCGATTCCAATCTCATCTACGACTGCGCCGTCAATTGTCGAAGGTTTCGGAACGAGAGTCATATAAATATCTACGATGACGTCTGAGAATTCAGAAGCATCGCTAGAGATAGTAAGTGTACCAGATTTACCTCCTGTGTCTCTGGTGTAGCTCGCCATTACAATGGTTGTATCTATTGCGCCAGCTTGTGGTTTGATTGTCAAAGAAGTTTTATAACCGGCACTAGTCGGATTATATGGATATGCTATTTGGAAATCGCCACTCGCTGACAAAGATACATCTCCTGTTAAGTTAGAGCCCGTTAAATGAATTTCTTTAGTTGCTTCATAACTGTAATAGTCCGAATAAGTATCTTCCAACACATTACCGAAAGCTAACGTAGTCGGGGTAGCAGAAAGGGAAGGATTAGAAGTAGGTACTTCGTAGAATGTTATTCCAGAAATATCCAAGCCAGCATTCTTATTACCGGTTTCTGTCCAACTTACTGATATTACATAATACAAATCTTTCTCCCACGCTGTTGCAGGAGCAATTTTAATAGACTTTGGACAATTAGAATTTGTATAAGATAATGTTCCTAAATCTTTAGAACTTACAAGTGATGTACATTCCTCATCACTATAGGCAGACACTGAGATACCTGTTATAGTAACACTATATCCACTAGTTCCGTTGATGCCATGACTTGTATTAAGGACAATAGAATCCACAGGAACTTCAACTTTTGAGTTGTACTTAATTGTAGAAGTTGCACTCGTATTTTTTCCTCCGCAACGAGCGAAGGCCCACCCTTTGCTGTTGTTGTTTGCACCCAAAAATGTACATCCATTGTCCGTCCATTCAGAGGTATAGCTACCATTTACAGTCCAAGATGTCAAATTTACTGACACATTGGCACCCCACATTGTTCCCACGCTGAATGTGAAGAGCATCAGCAGGGAAAGAAAGAATTTAAGTTTTTTCATACTGATTAGAATTTAAAGTTAAACATATTGTTAATTTATTTATATAGCAATTCATGACAGGCTTCGTATACAACCACTACCCTTTCGCCCGAGGGAAGAGTCTCTATTCGATAGCCAAAATGAAAACCTTCATAGTAATAGTCCTTATACCCCTTCCGCACCCAAGGCAAGAAGGTTGGAGTTTTTTGATTCGTTGTAGCAAATTTGCCTAAGCCTTGCAGAGCCTGAATTAGACGATGTTCCTTCTTTAGTACGGTCTCCTCGTCTAACGCTGGATGCTTCTTCAGGTTGTAATCGTAGAAATCCTTTAATTCTACGAACACCTCATCGTCAATGCGTACTCTCAACTCCGTCATGCATGGAAATGATTGTGAATGATTGACTTGAGAGCCTGATCCAACTCGTCTAACGTATGCAGACTATTCCATTTTTCCTCAGAAATTGTTCCTGCATGCTGCATTACCGGTTGTTGTAACATTGCTTGCATAATATCCTCCTTTGTTGATTCGTTTTTTAACTCTTTGCAACTTTCGGCTGCAAAGGTACGGAAAAAATTTGATATATGCAAATATTTGGGAGAAAAAGTGTGATTTTTTAAGATTTTGGGTGGTTTTATTACCCTCGTTCTGATCTCGTATTGCCCTCGATGAAACCTCGTTATTACCTCGATAAAGAAAAATTGGGGAAAAAATGTACGATTTTTAAGATTTTGGCTGAGTGAGTGATTTAGACAAAAACATAAAAAACCCTTTTAAATGATTTAGAGCTTCGCTCCTTGTGCTAATTGCTACTAAAAA
>CAMHQP010000016.1 GCA_946187555.1 uncultured Bacteroidales bacterium | reverse complement strand
GACGTTTGAGGGCGCCTTGGATGTATTCAATACCAGCGGCACCCACGGTAGCTTTTGCCATACGCTTGCTTGGGCTGAGACTCCGCACGACTGCGTGATTGTAAATCACTTGTATAGTGCCTCTGTCTCGCCCTGCGCCGTCTTCGGTCTGCGCGCGCTTCGTTAGCGCACATCCCGAGTTTACTTAGCAGGGCGCCTCTGCCCAATGAGAGGGGTTAAAAGGTGAGTAAAATAGATAATTAAAATGTTGGATTTGTCGGATTGGGTCCGTATTGACTCCGATATGCCCTCGAGATGCATCCGAGAGAAATAGAACATTTTCCGTTTCTCAAATCACGATGCAAAGGTACTGCTTTTCCCGGACATACGCAATACTTTGTCCCCCAACTCGCGCCATTTGTCCCCCAACTTGTAATAGTCCCTATAGTATAGTAGTAAAAGGTTAAGTTAAAAGTTAATAATTATCGAATTTGCATTTACATCTCGCGCACGCGCGATATATGATTATGGAGATAGACTATTAACTACGCGTTCGGCAATTGAATCGCAAAGGTCTATACCACTCTGCTAAATAGACGGGCGATCAATGCCTCCGCTTTTCGGTCGGAATATCGCTTTGCTAGCATTCCTCCCGAGACAAAGAAAAGGTAAAAGTGGAAAGTTAAAATCGCATGACTTTTAACTTTTAACTTTTAACCTTTGGAGGGATATTACGAGCCATATATGGCTCGTGCGCTCTTTTAAAGAGAAAAATATAGCGGATATTTGCACATGTCAGATTTTTTTTGTACCTTTGCGCGAAAATTCGCGCAGGACAGAAAAATGGAGAATCATCACGCATCACATAGACCGCACGCAAGTTGGAATAACTACCGATGGACCGGCACCTATCTGATAACGATAGTAGCGTATGATCACCAGCGGGTATTCGGCGAATTGCGTACGGAACCGGAACCGTATGTGGCACTAAATGATTTAGGCCGCTATATGGAGCAACAATGGTTGGCGCTACCGGACTTTCATAGCCAATATGACCGCCAAATAAGCGTAGTGGCTCATCAGGTTATGCCCGACCATTTTCACGGAATCATACGCGTGGAGGCCGAAATGGATGTGACCCTCGGCGAAATTATGCGGGGTTTCAAGATTGCATGTACACAGGAATGGAGAAGAATGAGTCAGCCATATATGGCTGACGCGCTCACAGATGAGCAACGGTCGGCGCTGTCCCATATGTCCCGTAGGCAGCGCGAGGAGTACTATAGGAAGATAGGTATCGCGCCTCTCTTTGATGAGGACTACGACGATAGCGTATGTTTCCGCGAGGGGCAATTAGAGAACGCTATCTGGTACGTCCACGATAACCCGAGGAGGGCGGCGATAAAACGCGCGAACCCGGAGTTGTTTAAATTACGGCAGAAAGTGCAGGTGGCGGGATTCGAGTGTACGACGCTGGGTAACCAGTTCCTCAAGGACGACCCGATGCGGGAGATGCTCCAATGTTCGCGTACACTCACGCAAGCGGAGATAGACGAGAAGAAGGCGGAGTGCTTGCGGTTGGCAGAGCGAGGTGTGGTATGGGTGAGTGCCGGTATCTCTGAGGGCGAGAAACAGATATGCAGGGCTGTACGTGAGGAGGGGTTTCCGTTGGTGGTGCTGCTCAACGAGGGGTTCCCTGCTGCGGATAGTGAGCACGCGAAGTACTACAAACCGCAGGGTGTCTATTTCGAGGCCTGTGCGGCAGGGCAACTGCTGCTGATAGAACCGGGAGAGGGATTGTTTGAGGATAAGGAGATTGCGAATGAGGTATATAGAAAAGATCCGCGTTGTACGCCTAATAGCAAGCGGTACCGGTTCTTGGCGCTAAATGCGATGGCGAGGAGGATGTGTAAATATAATCGGCCATGTATGGCCGATACGCTCAAGGGAAAACAATAGATATTATGACCACAATAGAACAACAGAAGGCCGCAAAGGCATTTGCAGAGTTTTGGTTAGCACAAGATGGCTATGAAAAAGGACAGAGCCAAATCTTCTGGACTACACTTCTCAATCAGGTGTTCGGGATTGAGCACCCGGAGCAGTTCATTATCTTTGAAGATCAGGTGCAATTAGGACACACATCTTTTATTGATGCCCGCATTCCCTCAACGAAAGTGATGATTGAGCAGAAGTCGCTTGGCAAGAACCTTGGAGAAGAAATCAAACAGTCCGACGGTAAGTCACTTACTCCCTATGAGCAAGCCAAACGCTATGCGGATACATTGCCTAACAGCCAACGTCCTCGATGGATTGTGACATGTAATTTTGCCGAATTCTGGGTATATGATTTAGAGCATCCGGAAGCAGAACCTCAAAAGATATTCCTCAAAGACCTTGAGAAAGAATACGACCGCCTTTTGTTTTTGGTAGAAGAAGGGAACACTCATCTAAAACGCGAGATGGACTTGTCTGTAGATGCAGGCAAACTTGTTGCGCAAATCCATGACAAACTTTTGCAGCAATATCATCATCCAGAGTCTCCAGACACGCTTCGCAGCCTCAACATTCTCTGTGTCCGATTAGTATTCTTGCTTTATGCGGAAGATGCACATTTGTTCGGAAAGAAAACCGCTTTTCACGACTATTTGGCGCAATATCCGGCGAAAGACATGCGTCGGGCACTTATAGACCTTTTCCAAGTGCTTGACACTCCGATTGACCAACGTGACCCCTATTTGGATGATACGCTTAAAGCTTTCCAATATGTTAATGGCGGCTTATTCAGTAACGATATTCGTCTTGAGATACCGCAGTTTACGGAAGAACTAAAGGAACTTATCCTCGCCAAAGCCTCGGATGATTTTGACTGGAGCGAGATTAGTCCTACTATCTTCGGAGCCGTATTTGAGAGCACTCTTAATCCCGAGACAAGACGTAGCGGCGGTATGCACTATACGAGTATCGAAAACATCCACAAAGTAATCGACCCGCTATTCCTGGACGATTTGCGTGATGAGTTTGAGACTATTAAAGCCATTTCGCAAGAACGTCAACAGCGCCAACGATTGGACGCATTCCAAGACAAATTGGCCTCTCTTACATTCTTTGATCCTGCATGCGGTAGCGGAAACTTTCTCACGGAAAGTTACATATCATTACGCCGCTTGGAGAATGAGGTTATTGCCCTCCGCAACAAAGGACAAGCGGTTATCGGAGAATTTGCCAATCCCATTAAGGTAGATATTCATCAGTTCTACGGAATTGAGATTAACGATTTTGCCGTTTCGGTTGCAACTACTGCCCTATGGATAGCCGAGCAACAGATGCTGCAAGAGACCGCTAAACTTGTCCAATTCAATATCGAGCCTCTCCCGCTCAAATCCTATCATAATATCCATGAGGGTAATGCGCTGCGCATCGACTGGGGCGAGGTTATCGTTCCCGAAAAGCTCAACTATATCATGGGTAATCCTCCGTTTGTGGGATATAGTCTGCAATCCAAGGAGCAAAAAGACGATATACTTTCTATTTATATAGATGAAAAAGGCAAGCCCTACAAGACCGCAGGAAAGATTGACTACGTAGCGGCATGGTATTGGAAAGCCGCTCAAATGATGGCTATCAATCCTGCCATCCGTGCAGCCCTCGTTTCCACCAATTCCATCACACAAGGCGAACAAGTAGCCGCTATTTGGAAGCCGCTCTTTGAGCGTTTTGGTATTCATATCGACTTCGCTTACCGTACATTCCGATGGGATAGCGAAGCGGACATCAAAGCGCACGTTCATTGTGTTATTATAGGTTTTTCTATATGCGGCAATAACACGAAACGCCTCTACCTTGCCAATTTTCAGTCTATCCCTGCTGCCAATATCAACGCCTATCTTATTGATGCGCCGGATATATGGATTGACAGCCGCTCGAAGGCTCTGTGCGATGTGCCAGAAATGACGACCGGAAATCGCCCGGCTGATGGCGGCCATTTAATTATAGAGGCGGAAGATTATGAGGAGTTTATTATGAAAGAGCCTGCCGCGATTCCTTATATAAAGAAACTGACCGGAGCGCAAGAATATATCAACAACAAACCGCGTTATTGTTTGTGGTTGGTTGGTGTTAGCCCTGCAGAGTTACTTAAAATGCCGATAGTGATGCAACGTATTGAGGCTTGCCGACAAGACCGTCTTAATGGCGCACCTGACCGTCAGAAATTAGCAGATACTCCATGGCTATTTAGAGAAACCAATTGCTACGAGCACTATATAATCGTACCTGCCGTAAGTTCAGAAAAACGTCATTATATTCCGCTTGGTTTTATGAATAGCGAGACTATACCTACAAACCTTGTACAGATCATCCCCGATGCTTCTCTATTCCACTTTGGCGTTCTGACATCCTGCGTCCATATGGCATGGATGCGTGTAGTATGTGGACGTTTGAAATCGGATTACCGTTATTCAAAGGACATCGTCTATAACAACTTCCCATGGCCAAAACCGACTGAGGCACAGAAAGCCAAAATCGAGCAGACCGCACAAGCCATTTTGGACGCAAGAGCCAACTATCCTGATTGCAGTCTTGCGGACTTGTATGGAGATAAGATGTACCTCTTTTCAGATTTATACAAAGCACACCAGGAGAACGACCGTGCCGTGATGGCTGCCTATGGCTTTGATAGCAAGATGAGCGAAAGCGAGTGCGTGGCAGAACTATTTAAGATGTATCAAGAAATGACAAAGTAACAATTATTCTTGTTTAGATAGCCTGTGATCCCTTGTGGTTACAGGCTGTTTTTGTATAGTTCTGAATTCCGATGCAAAGGTGTATATAAAAATCAGAACGTGAGCATAAAAATGAAAAAAAATACTAACATGCATTTTTTTACACTTTTTTCTATTTTTTTTTGGAAGATTGGTTGAATAGCAGTACCTTTGCAGCCGTCTAAGCCTAAAAGCGAAGTAAAACAATTAAAAATATAAAGATTATGGAAAAAAGAATTACAATTGAAAAAGACTATTATTTCTCTTATGAGAATGTACGTCAAAAATTAAGAGATGCGCGCCGTCTATGTGGAATAGAACATTTCAAAGGCGTAACAGTATTAGAAATGCTGGCGAGACTACTTCGCGAAGAGGCTATTGGCATAGATGCTTATGGTGAAGTGGAATGGCGCGCCTTTGGCATTACAGCAGACAATATTGAAAAAATAGCAAAGATAATAGAGAAACCGGACGAAATTGTGCGGGTATTCACATATATAAGTGACCATGCATACGATGTTTTACCCTTAGATGCAAGTCAGGAAGAGATTGAGGCTTTTGAATTAGCATGTGATAGTCTTGTATGCAAAGTAATTGATGAAAATAAGCCGCCGGTAAAAGGTGGATATGATGAGAACAAACCCTATCTTCGTTTGATAGGAGCAAATTATAACACACGCGAGGATTTAGAACTAACGGGAAGAGCTAAGATTATTTTTGAGCATATGTGGAAACCATCAGATTACCAATATACCAATTTGTTTCCTTTTGAGATAATCTGTTATGCAGCAAAAAGCACACTTGGTTTATCAACCTTGCTCTATCAATTACCCAAGGAGGGAGAAGATGAGGAACAATTAGAGATGCCAGATATTGATAAATTATTACCAAACATTCGTTCTACGCTGTCTATGATGGCTAACCGTCCGGTACGTAATCACAAAGAGCCTATGATACAAACCTTATTTGTAATGAGTGTATATGCCAAAGAGGCTGGAGGTTTGCAAAGTCCGGTTGAACGCTATATGACAAAATTCTCTAACATGCTTATTGATTTTATCAAGGAAAAGTATTACGAAGATGTTAGCGAGTCTGTGCGAGAGGCTGCAGTTGAAATAAGGCAATATATGATGTCGGCAATCACAGAGAATATCAATAAACACATAGAACAAGATATCGCTTTAGGTGAGATAGAACCCATAAATGAGGAAGATGCTGCTGCCGAGGATATGCCGAATGACGATCCTGATAGTTCCTTTTTTACATGTTCAAAGGATTATCCCTACGATACATGCAAAAAACAATTGATACAAGATATCAATACATCAACATCAAAACTAAATGCTTGTAGGAATATTCATCGTTCAACTGCTGCAGGGTACTTCCAGCTTGTTGGAAAAACTAATGAAGAGAAAGCAAGATTAATAAACCCATGGGTGACCTACACAAACAAAGATTATGTCTTTACTAAGGACGATTTTCGTAAGGCTCCAAACGTAAAAAGGAAACAGTAATTTTTCCGTTTCTTTCCGCGGAAAAAGGAACAAAATGTTTCCTCTTCTTTCCTCGCGATTTCCTAAAGTTTTCCGCTTCTTTCCTAAAATGAGATCTTTCTTGCAGGTCTCATTTTTTTGTTCTACTTTTGCAGCCGTTAACGTGATGGGATGATGCCGACGGGCAGAGGATTCTCAGAAGTTGGCAAGGCGCCTTGTCATAATTCATTAACCGCCTAAAAAGTTAAGATTATGGCAAAGAAAAAATCGGGGCTAATTGTAACCATTCCCCCTACAGAAAAGAATGTATCGCAAAACTATCTGGACACCAATTTAAAAACGTACACGCGTAAGAGCCATCTACGCGAGGGCGAAGGTCGTCCGGGCGTATTAACGATGGTAGTTGAGGACGAGCAGTTTGAGTTCGTTGAGCTGTCGCCTGTGCGTTGGACGCGTAATCCGAAAGTATGGGAGGGTGCGTACATCAACGTCCATCGCGACAAAGACGGGAACCATTACGCTACCCTTCGTAAACTCGTACTGATAGATGGCTTCAACGCCGTACGTATCGGTAATGCTATCACCACTGAGTTATTAACCGCTAAAAAAGTATTAGGATTATGAACAAGGTTGTAAGTTTGATTAAAGACCACGAGTTACCGCCAATCATGCGTGAGATTGTCGGAAATGCTCCCAAGAGCCGAAAGATAGCGTGCTTTGTAGCATCAGCGGCTGCACTAAGCGCTATGTCCAGTCGCGTACGGTTAAAATATTACTATGACACTCGTCAGTCAGCCCTGCTTGTGCAGGTGCTGATAGAGGGTGCGCAGAGTTCAGGTAAATCCTTTGCCGCAGATATCGAGTCGCTCATCATGGATGGCACTCTCAAAGCACGCGACAAAGCTATGCGTAGGCTCGAACAGGAGTACCGCGACAAACGCAAGCGTCGTAAAGCAAACGAGAAACTGGAGGAAGAACCGGAAACGACCATCCGCGTCGTGCCCCCAACTATCTCCAAAACTGTCCTCACCAAGCGTGCCGACATGTACGAACGTGTCTATGGCGACACACTCACGTTCTGGATGTTTGCCGAGGAGTTGGCGCAAGTGACGGATGCCGGTAAGAACGGTTATTCGAACCTGCGAACCATCATGCGTACCGCGTACGATCTGGGTAGTCAGTTCGGTATCGACTTTGCGTCGGACAACTCGTATTCTGCCATCGTGGACATCAATATCTGCTCGATGTTCTGCGCCACGCCTTCGGCAATTGACGATTATTTCGACAAGAAAGCTATCGAAGGAGGTAACATCACCCGAACGATCTTGTGTCGTTTGGACGAGACCCTGGGTGAGGATGGTGCGATCTTCAAGCCCTACACGCCGGAACAAAGAGCCCGCATAGATGCTATGCTTGGTAAGCTCATGAACGAGACCTACAACCAGGATGGGAGTTTGCAACCGACCGTCACGATCGACACGAAGTGGCTCGACAAAACCGTCTGCCAATGGGTACGTGCCAAGGCTAAGGAAGCGAGTTTGAGTGGTAATAGGGCGCTGGATGTGTTCAGAAAACGTTCGAGCGTGAGTGCGTTCAGGATTGCTGCGCTGTGTCAGTACTTGTACGAACTGGAGAAAGGCGGTCGCATAAATACGACCTGCACAGACGCTACTATCCAGAAGCGCGTCAGGCAGATATACCTCTTCATGGCGGAGTATATCCTGGACGGGATGATGGACCGCTGGGGTAAGCGTTTTGAGGAGCTGAACACCAAGCGTGATCAAGAGAACAAACCGGGTCCGAAGACCATTCTTTTCGACCAGTTGAGTGAGACTTTTAATAGGGCGCAGTTGCGTTCGCTCATAGAGCAGCAAGGTAAGACGACGCCCGACAAAGTTTTCATCAGCCAATGGAAAAAGATGCGCGTAATAGAAATGATTGATAATGACACATTTAAAAAAGTACAGAAATGAAAGGAGTATATAGAATAGTAAACGTCTGCGAGCCACAGACGATCACCAAGAACGATGGTTCTCAGATGACTAAACAACAGTTAGTAGTTCGTGAGCAAGGCGGTCAGTACGAGGATGCGTACCTCGTGACGTGGTTCGGAAATGAGCCATTGAAAGTGTCGCAAGGCATGTGTATCGCGGCTTCCATACGAATGCGTGTCAACGAGGGAGTATATTCGTCCGGCGATGGCGGAGTCCCTGAGACGCGCTACTACCAGGATGCGGTCTTGCAAGAGTATGCGTGCCTGATGTTGGGGAATATAAAAGGTTAAGTTAAAAGTTAAAAGTCATGGAAATTGTACTAATACGTGGTGACCATAAGCCTTGGGGCATCGACGGTCATCTGTATATCAATCGAAAGCGCGTATGTGATACGGTAGAACCCCCCACACGCCACAAGCCTAACGGCACGTATTCGGTCGAACCGGACAACAATCCGTTTAGGCACGGCGACGGCGCTCTTTCCAGTCTCCACGGCGAGATCATAGTAGGCAAGTATGCGTTACCGGGTGTCGTCACCCAATCGCAAGCGACCTATGACCGGTTGTATGAGCGCTTGAAAAAGGCGTGGCAGCGAAAGACAACGGTACGGCTTAAGATAGTCGGATGATAAGAAAGGCGAACCCACAAGAAGTGCTTGTGGGCTCGTTTCTTCTATCACATCGTCACAATGTGAACTAAGTAGTTTGGCTTTATTTGTTCCCTGATAGCACGCGACCCTCTCGCATGCCATTAGCATCTTTCTTTAACGTCGGGAGCAAAAGGCGAACATTACCGACGATGGACTAATCTGCCTATGTCCGAGCCCGGAAACACACACAACACTACCAGCCAAAGAAGAAGACAGAAGACAGGGAAGAGAGAAAAAGAGCAGACTTCCTTACAAAAGATTCAGGAAGAGGGTGATGATGGCCGTATTGATGATGTCATCAAACATTGCACCGATGATCGGCACAATCAGGAACGGCTTGACGGTATAGTGATACTTATAGCACACAGCACTCATATTCGCCATCGCGTTCGGCGTCGCGCCCAACCCGAACCCGCAAAAACCAGCACAAAGCACAGCCGCATCATAGTCGCGTCCCAACAACGGAAAAGCCACGAAATACACAAACAGAATCATCATCACTACCTGTGACGCCAGAATCACTACCAACGGCAGCGCCAGACTCTGCAGCTCCCACAACCGCAACGAGATCATCGCCATGCCGAGGAAAAGGGACAGGCATATATTTCCCACACTGATGATACGATCCATATCGAATTGCTTGTCGCCTTTCACCCATTTGCCATCTTCCCTATAGGGAATGTACCCGATGGTATTACGCATGAAAGCGGCTAACAGCAAGGCACCGAAATAGGACGGAAAAGTGACACCGGTCTTGGCGAGCAACCAACTAATCAGCGTTCCGCCCGCCATCGCCAACAGGATCCAATAGCAGGCTTTGGCATACTGCTGAAACTCCTGTTCGTTGGAGCTGATTCGTTTGGCGCGTCCCATAGGCGAAGCCTCGTCACTCTCGATACCCGCCATCGCAGGGTCGATTTTTTCATCTTTGGCCTGCATCTGCTCGTGCATCAGTTTCTTACGAATGATGAACTCGGACAGCGGACCGCCCATCATCGAACCCGCTATGAGTCCGAACGTAGCAGCCGCCATGCCGATGGTTCCGGCACCCTGCAGCCCCATGTTCTCCAGCACTTCGGCGAAACCGCCTGCCGTACCATGACCTCCGGCCATAGAGACACTGCCGGCTGCGATACCGATAAGCGGGTTGACACCCATCAGTTTCGTGATACCCCACGGCATCAGGTTCTGCAGCGTGATGATGAGTACCAGTAAACCCAACATGATCAGCAAAGCTTTGCCGCCCTGTTTGAGCACTTTGAGGTCGCTCTGATACCCCACGCTGGTGAAGAAAGCCAGCATAAAAGTATCCCTCAGTGTGCCGTCGAACGAGATCTCTATGTGAAACCAACCATACAGCGCCAAGGTGAGCAGCGAGAAGAGAATACCTCCGCTCACCGGTGACGGGATACAGAAACGTTGCAAGAAAGCTATTCTGCGCGTTAGAGCCATGCCGACGATAAGCGCCAAAGCACCGATGCCGGCCGTTTGAATCATATTCAAGTCAAGATGTGTCATATGCGTTAGAATCGATATTGCACTTTGATGGTTCCGGCATGCCGGTTGACCTTGGCTGCGCTGCAGAATGAGTCAAACATGTCGTGCCATTCAGCGGCTATATTGAGGAACGAACCTATCTGTTTATTCACCGATAGATACCCATAGACCGGTGTGCCATATAGCTCACGGACAGGCGATTGCGGCGTGTAATAAACGACCTGCAACCCAATCTGCCAACGGTGCGGCAGATAAGCCGTAGGTGCACAGCGGACAGACGCATAGATATTATTCCTTGCGATGTGCAGATTCGCCCCACCGGTCAAGGTGATCCATTTCGTTTTCCAGTACGCCGACACCGCTATCTCGCCGAAGTTATCCGCCCCTTCCACAAGACAGAAACTGGCTTCCGGCTGGATCGTCAAGCGCTGCGTGCTATAGGCATAGGCTACTTTGAACTGATTGATGTCCCGCTCGTAGAGCAACGTATCGGCTTGCAGCAACGGCACTATATACGCCGGATTATAATATTTGCGATAGTACCCTACCTGAATCTGGTGTTGGTTGGTCGGCAGATAGATGATACTGGCATTCGTGTTATTGCGCACATCAAATCGCTTCTGCGTACTAGCCGAATCGGTCAACTGATAATTATACAGCATCACACGGTGCCCCGCCGTAAAGCGCCAATGAGGCATGGCATACGTCATCTGCAGGTAGATATCATGGTTGAATACATGCCAGCGGTTGTCCGTTCCTTTCTGCCGGGTCATCTGATAATCGCCTTCCACACCCGCCATGAGCGACAAGCCCCTGACCGGCAGCGGCGTATTGAGTTCCAGCACAAACATAGGCAACCGGTTGGCATAGATTGCGTCGTCGGAATACTGGTAGCCGCCCAAGACCAATAGCTCCGTGCCTAATTCATTGAACGTATGGAAATAACGTGCACGCCCCATGATCTTCTGCGCAGGCCCGGTAGGCACCGCCAAGTACTGCTGCGTCACATACGTCAGCAGTTTGTTGCGCTCGTCAAAGCGATTCGTCATATGGAACGTCACATACTCCTTATGCCCGTTTTGATAGCGGTACGCAGCGTTGGCATAGATGTCGGTATGCTTACTGCCGTACAGCACGTTGACCGTCGCGTTGGCTTCGATCTCCTTACCAAAACCGCCCTGCGCTTCCACGAATCCTTTGACAGTATCGGGCATAACCATATTGATGTCCAACACGCGACCCATGCCGATCGTTCCTTTGGACACACCGGTGTTCGTACACACCTGAATCTTCGCGATGTCCTTGGCTTTCATCTGGTTCAGCACCAACCGCACGTCGCCGTTGATGGGCACGTTGTCGATACGAAGGTTGTACTCGGAGATCAGGTTCTCGTAGCCGCCAATCATCAAGTCCGGCATCATCTGCAGCACATCCAACAACGACTCCTCCCCGTTCAAATCCATGCGTTGGGGGTAAATCATGGTTCGGTCCGCCTTCACCTCGATGACAGGCAGACTATCGTCAGCCGATACAGCACCCGCCGCCAGCCAACATACCAACCCGATGATCAGCATCCGATACCTCTTCATTTCCGCCGCAAAGGTACGGCTTTTTTTTGAATTATACAAATAAAATGCAAAAAAATTTGCATATGTGCAATTTTTGTAGTACCTTTGCACCCGCAAAGGTTGTGAAATGAAAATTGCTTTTACTACAGCGTTGCCGAAAGAAGGATTCAGGCGCCTCGCAGAGCGAGGTGTATTGGAAGTTGCAGAGCGGGAAGAGGCGGAAGTATTAGTGAGCACGTTCGATTATAAGGTGCCGCGGGAGATGATTGAAGCCATGCCGAAGTTGCGGTTGATTGCTAATTTCGGTGCGGGATTCAATAATATTGACCTTGATGCCTGCCGCGAACGGGGTATTCGTGTGACGAACACACCCCAACCGGTGATAGAGCCTACGGCAGAGTTAGCTTTTGCCCTCATGATTGATGTGGCTCGTCGCGTGAGTGAGTTTGATAGAGCCGTCAGAAGTCAGATTTCAGAAGTCAGCTCTTTTGAAGGATTTGGTGTGATGCGGAACCTCAGTCATTCATTATACGGCAAGACGCTGGGTATCCTCGGTATGGGACGCATCGGGCAAGCCTTAGCGAGGAGAGCCGTGGCATCAGGGATGAGGATTATTTATCATAACCGGCACGAAATCAATGGTGACGCGCTAAAAGCGCTTAATGGAGGGAATGATGAAATAGTGAAATACGTGGATTTTCAGACGCTCTTGCAGGATAGCGATTTCCTCAGTCTGAACCTACCCTACACGCCGGAAGTACATCACATCATCGGTAAACCGGAATTGGGTATGATGAAACGCAGTGCGTACCTTATCAACACCGCGCGCGGCGCACATGTGGATGAGCAAGCATTGGTAGAAGCATTGCAAAACGGCATCATCGCCGGTGCGGCACTGGATGTATATGAGAACGAGCCGACCATCACGCCGGAGTTACTTACGCTACCCAACGTCGTGCTTTCGCCGCATACGGGAACCGGTACTTGGGAAGGACGCATCGCCATGTGCGAGAACGTAAGCGACAATATACTCGCTTTTATAGACGGACAAACCAATCAAATGAATATAGTATTATGAAAAAAAGCATTCTTTTTGTAGCCGCCGCTATCATGATGGCGGGCTGCGGATTCTTGAAAAACAGCAGTAGTTCCAACCAACAAACAGCAAACAGTCAAGCTGCGACAACGACCACAACGACTACCACGGCGCAAGCAGGTAACACGGCGCAGACGGCAGGACAAGGAGCCGGGAACGCGCTGCTGAACCTCTACAACCAGTACAAAGCGGACGGCAACAAGTTTGATTACAAAAACATGCAGAACATCCTCAACACCGTGACGCTGGTAGCCAACTGCGAGGGACTCAAAGACAACTACAAAGACAAGACTTATCTGTCGGAGTTCGGCAAAGGTATGATGGCTTCTTCGCTGGGTCTGATCACGCAGGACAACGTGGAAGATGTAACCAACAGCCTTGTGACGATGGTGAAGGAAAGCGACACCGTGAAATCTGCTTCGCAGACGGTACAGAACACAGCTAATTCCGCTGCTTCGTATGCCAACACCGCCGCACAGTATGCAGGCGCTTTGAGTACTATTCTTGGTGCATTTGGAGGTAACTAATGAGCATCGTAGATCGTTTTCTCAAATATGTTTCGTTCTGCACGACGAGCGATGAGAACACCGGCATGACGCCTTCCACGCCCGGGCAGATGGAATTTGCCAAGTACTTGGCGGACGAACTGAAAACCATCGGTCTGAGCGAGGTGACGCTCGATGAGAACGGGTATATCATGGCGACGTTGGAGAGTAATCAGTCGTCAGCTATCAGTAATCAGCCGGTCATCGGTTTTATTGCCCACATGGACACCAGTCCTGACGCAAGCGGAAAGCACGTGAAGGCGAGCATTGTAAAGGCAGAAGAGCGCGATTATATTGACGCTCGTTACGCCGGGCAAGATGTGATTGTGACGGACACAACGACGCTGCTGGGTGCAGACGACAAAGCGGGTATAGCGGAGATCGTTACGGCCATGGAGTACCTGATTCAGCATCCCGAGATCAAGCACGGCAAAGTGCGTATCGGCTTCACGCCGGACGAAGAGATCGGTCAAGGCGCTGACCATTTTGACGTAACTGCTTTCGGTGCCGATTTTGCCTACACGATGGACGGCGGCACTATTGGCGAATTAGAGTTTGAGAACTTCAACGCCGCTTCTGCAAAGATCAAAGTGCATGGTTTGAATGTTCACCCCGGTTACGGTTATCACAAGATGCGCAACTCCATGCGTATCGCCAATCAGATCATCTTGATGTTACCTCGTTGGCAAAGTCCTGAGCACACACAAGGATACGAAGGATTCTATCATTTGGTCGGCATGAACGGAACGGTAGAAGAGACCACGCTCAGTTACATCATCCGCGACCATGACCGCACGCAGTTCGAATACCGCAAACGTGAATTGGAGCACTTGGTGCGCAAAGTTAACACGGAGTTTGGTGAAGGGACGGCAGAGATCGATATACGCGATCAGTATTATAATATGCGCGAGAAGATCGAACCCGTAATGCACATCATCGACCTTGCCAAAGAAGCGATGACCGCTGTAGGTGTGACGCCGAACGTGAAGCCTATTCGCGGCGGTACGGACGGCGCACGTCTGTCGTTCGAAGGTCTGCCCTGCCCTAATATTTTTGCCGGCGGAGAGAATTTCCACAGCCGCTACGAGTATTTGCCCGTTAAGTCTCTCGAGAAAGCACGGGACGTGATTCTCGAGATCGTTAAACGGGGAATTCAAAATTCAAAATTCAAAATTCAAAATTAAGAATTGAAAATTGTAAATTTATATTATGTTAAAAACAACACCGTTTACAGACATCCATATTGCGTTAGGCGCAAAGATGGCTGAGTTCGCAGGCTTTAACATGCCTATCCAATACCCTACGGGTATTAACCAAGAGCACATGATCGTTCGTGAGGGCGTAGGTGTGTTCGATGTCAGCCATATGGGCGAGTTCTGGGTAAAAGGCGAGAAAGCCTTGGATTTTCTGCAATATATCACCACAAACGACCTGTCGGTCATCGCTGCCGGTAAGGCGCAGTACACCTGCATGCCGAACGGCAAAGGCGGTATCGTAGATGATTTAATCATCTACAAGTACTCCACTACCAAATACCTCATGGTTGTCAACGCCGGCAATATCGACAAAGACTGGGCGTGGGTGAATAAGATCCGCGATGAGAAATTCAAAGACGCTGATTTGAAACTTGAGAACGCAAGCGAGCGCTACGGTCAGTTAGCCGTTCAGGGTCCCAAAGCAACCGAGTTACTGCAACTGCTCACGGACGCTGACCTCAAGTCTATCGACTACTATGCGTTCCGCGAATGGAGTTTCGCCGGCGTGCCGGGTGTTATTCTCAGTAATACCGGCTACACCGGAGCAGGTGGTTTCGAACTTTATTTCCCTGCCGACAAAGGCAAACAGATATGGGATGCGCTCTTCGAAGTAGGTAAACCGTTCGGTCTCGCGCCGATTGGTTTGGGTGCACGCGACAGCTT
The DNA here is from genome assembly GCA_946187555.1 of uncultured Bacteroidales bacterium. Taxonomy (GTDB): domain Bacteria; phylum Bacteroidota; class Bacteroidia; order Bacteroidales; family Paludibacteraceae; genus Colicola. Next base: position 12,738 of record CAMHQP010000016.1, on the reverse strand, counting down.
GCGTTTGGAGAAGTGGTACTGCCTTTACGGGCATGATATCGATGATACTACCTCGCCGTTAGAAGCAGGTCTGGGGTGGATCACCAAACTGGATGCCAAGGACTTCATCGACCGCGATTTCCTCAAACAGCAGAAAGCAGAAGGCGTGAAGCGCAAACTGGTTCATTTCGAGTGCCTGGAGCGCGCTATTCCGCGTAACGGTTACGAGATCTGCGACGAAGCAGGTAACATCATCGGCAACGTCACATCGGGCATCATGCTGCCGAACACCAAAGTGGGCATCGGAATGGGTTACGTGAAGACCGAGTTCGCCAAGAAAGAGAATATCATCTACATTAAGATTCGCGAGAAGTTACAACCGGCGAAGATTGTGTAAGGTGTAAAGTGCAAGGTGTAATGGGAAAGAACGTAGCATTGGTTTTGGGTTCAGGTGGTGCGCGTGGATTAGCGCATATCGGAGCGATAGAAGCCTTGGAAGAACGCGGTTACACGATCACCAGTATAGCCGGTTGTTCGATGGGTTCGATCATCGCCGGTATGTATGCTGCCGGACAACTCAAAGAAGCCAAAGAATGGTTTCTGAGCGTCGATAAGCAGTTGATTCTCAGAATGATGGACATCAACCTGCTGAGCAGCAACTCGTTGGTGAAAGGTCAACGCATCATTCAGGAACTGCAGAAAGTGGTGCCTGATCGGCCGTTGGAGAAGCTGCCGATTCCTTGTACGATCGTAGCATCCGACTTGATGCACACGGAGGAAGTGGTGTTCCGCACCGGTAGTTTGTTCCAAGCCGTGCGGGCATCGATCAGTATTCCGCTTTTCTTCAGTCCTGTGCAGATGGGTGAACGGCTGCTTGTGGACGGCGGTATCCTGAATCCGCTGCCGCTGCATGTTGTGGAGCGTACGGAAGGCGATATTCTCGTGGCGATGGACATCAGTGGAAAAGACAGCATGCCGGTGAACACCGAGTACGAGCCGATAGACGTGGAAGGCAAGTTGGCAGAGATCACAGCGAAAGGTATCCCGGTGCCTAAGTCATGGGAGAACCAACTGCGTTCGTTGGGTAAGAAAGTAGATACCATCCGTGAGCATCGCGCCAAGGACCTCGGCAGCAAATTCAATTTCGCAGGTATGTTAGACCGCATGAGCGACATGCAGATACAGCAGAACACCCTACTCTCGCTGCGTCTGACGCCGCCGGACATCCATGCCGTTATGCGCCAGTACGCCTATAACACCTTCGATTTCGACAAAGCGGAGCAGATCATTGCGGACGGCAAACGCATCATGAACGAAGCGCTGGATACGTATGAAAGATAGGCGGGAATATATCATCCGAAAGGCGATGGAACTGTATGCGCTCAAGGGCTTTCAGAATGTGAGTGTGACTGACTTGCAGAATGCCCTCGAAATGGGACGCGGATCGTTCTACTACTATTTCGCCGATCAGGATGAGTTGTTCCAAACCTGCATGGAGCGTTATTTCCTTGAACCCAAACAGCAAGCGCTTAGTCTCATTCCTGAGGATGCCGGTATAGACGATGTGATTGCCGCCATGATGCAGTATCTTGGGACGTTGGAAAAAGCCCTCATGACCTTTGATATCAAGACCATCAACACCAGCAACGTCAATAATCTGATGTTCACAGCTTACAGCCGTTTTCCTGCCTTGCATCGCAAAGCACAACGCTTGGCGCTGAAGGAACTGGAACTATGGCGCAAGGCTATTTACCATGACCAGCGAGCCGGAATCGTCCGACGCGATATAGATCGAGACCAGGTTGCGCTGATGTTCGCGCACATCAAAAACAGTTACGACTCCGGACTCGGACAAACCCAAATGGACTTTTCATTATTGGAAAAAACATATTCAGAATTCCATAAAATGTTAAAAAAATAAAAAAAAGTGCAGTTTTCGAACGATTATTCGAAAAATTATTTGTACCTTTGCAGCCGAAATCAAAAATTCGTCAATATATTATGGCAACGAAACACTATTTATCGTACTTACAAGAGACGATGCACCAGAACTGGAACGGTCTGGCAATGACCGATCTGGACGGTGAGAACAAATACACGTATGCAGAATTAGCTGCAGCCATCGCCAAACTGCACACCACGTGGAAACAGGTGGGCATCAAAGAGGGTGACAAGATTGCGCTCTGCGGTCGTAACTGCGCCAACTGGGGCTTGCTGTTCTTAGCTATCGAGAGTTACAAAGCGGTGGTAGTCAGTATCCTGCCCGATTTCACGCCGGAAGGTATCTACTCGCTGGTCGACCACTCGGAGGCGGTGCTGCTGTATGTAGGTCCGAACGTGAAGAAGAAGATCGACGCTACGCAGATGAAGGGCCTCAAGGCTACCATCTTCATGGACAACATGAGCATCGTGGAGGCGGATGATAAGTTCCGCAAGAAATTTGAGGGTGCAGAGGCTGCATTCCAGAAGGCTTATCCGAACGGCGTAACGCTGGAGGATGTGCATTATCCTACGGATAACTACGACGACTTGGCTGTCATCAACTATACATCCGGTTCGACCGGCAACCCGAAAGGTGTGATGCTGACGCATCTGAACCTGAGCGGAAACGTAGAGTTCGCACACACGCGCATTCCTCATAAACCGGGCGATACGGTGCTGTCGATGCTGCCTATCGCACACATGTTCGGTTTGATGTTCGAGTTCCTATATCAGGTCTGCGAGGGCGCGCAGGTGTATTTCCTGACGCAAGCTCCTACCCCAACGGTGCTGATGAAAGCGTTCGCACAAGTGAAGCCGTTCATGATCCTGACCGTACCTCTGGTGATTGAGAAAATCATTCGCAAAGGTGTGCTGCCTAAGATCAGCAGCCCGCTGGCTAAGATTATGTGGAAGACGCCGCTGCTCAAGAATGTGATCCGCGGTAAGGTCAAAGAGGGTCTGGACAAGACTTTCGGCGGTCAGTTGCGTTATCTCATCATCGGCGGCGCGGCGCTCAACGGCGAAGTAGAGCAAGTGCTGCATGATATCAAGTTCCAATACTGCGTAGGTTACGGTATGACCGAATGCGGTCCGCTTATCAGTTACGAAGACTGGTGGGACTATGCGTTCCACAGCTGCGGAAAAGAGCTGCCGCAATGCCATGTGCGCGTAGATTCCGAGAACCCGACGGAGAAAGACGGTGAGATCCAAGTGAAAGGTATCAACGTCATGAAGGGTTATTATAAGAATGACGAGGCTACCAAAGCAGTCTTCACCGAAGACGGTTGGATGCGTACGGGCGACCTCGGCGTGCTGGATAAACAAGGCAATATCTATATCCACGGTCGTTCGAAGAACATGATCCTTGGCCCGAGCGGACAGAATATCTACCCGGAGGAGCTGGAGGACAAACTGAACTGCATGCCGTGCGTAGCAGAGTCTATTGTGGTTGATCGCGACCATAAACTGGTTGCGCTCGTCTTCCCCGACACTTCGGCTGACGGCAAGAAACTGCTGGGCACCAAGAGTCTGACCCAACAGATGGAAGAGAACCGCATTGTGGTCAACAAAGACCTGCCGCAATATAGCCAAATCAGCGCTATCGAATTAGTGGCTCAGGAGTTTGAGAAGACTCCTAAGCGCTCCATCAAACGTTACTTATATAAGTAACGTACCCCGCACTGCAGGTAGGGTCTGCAGTGTTTCTGTAAATAATAAGTGAGTAAAGTAGATGGATTCCTTTTCTGTAAGGAATCAAAGCAAGCACGTAACTGGGAAGCTATGTGCTTGTTTTTTTGAGCGCAAAAACAATTATCTATCGAAAAATTTGCATATATGAAAAAAAAGCAGTAATTTTGCAGCGCAAAATTGATTTGACGATGACAAAACATTATCTACACTATTTGACAGACGTCATGACGCATCAATGGAATGATGCGGCGCTGACGGACTACGGAGAGAATCACGAATACACGTTCGGCGAGTTGGCAAAGGAGATGTTGCGCCTGCATATTCTCTTTGAATTGCTGGGCATCAAGCGGGGCGATAAGATCGCGTTGGCGGGCCGTAACTGCGCCAACTGGGCGGTAGCGTACCTGGCGATCGCGGCATACGAAGATGTGTGCGTAAGCATCCTGCAGGACTTCACGGCAGAGGACATCGCGCATCTGCTGGAGCACTCCGACGCCGAACTGCTCTTCGTCGGGCCGTATGTATGGAAAGATCTGCAGACGCAGAAGATGCCGAAAGGGATTAAAGCAGCGCTGTCGCTGACTGATTGGTCGCCTCTCTATTTAAATGATAAAATGAGCGCTTCGCTCAATGGTGACGCTGCGCTTAATGATGCAGTAGATAAAGCCTTCAAAGCCAAGTATCCGCACGAGATTGTGCCGGAAGATATTCATTTTGCGGCAGACGAGAGTTCGCTTTCGCTCATCAACTACACCTCCGGTTCGACCGGTAGTCCGAAAGGCGTGATGCTGAACGGTCGTTCGATCAGTAACAACGTGGAGGTAGGTATGAAAATGCTGCCTGTTGATCCGGGTCAACGCCTCGTGTCGATGCTGCCGTTAGCACACATGTTCGGTCAGGTATGCGAACTGCTCTACCCGCTTTGCTCGGGCACGCACATCTATTTTCTGACGAAGTCCCCCACACCGAGTATATTGCTCAAAGCGCTGAAAGAGGTGCAGCCGTACTTGGTGGTGACGGTGCCGTTGGTGATTGAGAAGATATACAAGCAGAAGTTAGACCCGACGCTGAGCAAATGGGCCATCCGCACATTCTGGCACGTGCCGGGCATCGGCGATTTTCTCAAGAGTCGCGTGAAGAGCGGTCTGCGCAACGCTTTCGGCGGTAAGTTACGTTACTTCATCTGCGGCGGCGCGGCGATGAACCCGATCGTGGAGAAATGTCTGATGGATATTCATTTCCCGCTGTCCATCGGTTACGGAATGACCGAATGCGGTCCGCTGATTGGCGGTAACCCTCCGAAGTACTTCAAAGCCCGTACAGGCGGTGTGCCGGTGATGAACATGGACGTGAAGATAGACAACCCGAACGAAGCCGGTATCGGAGAGATACTCGTCAAAGGCGAGAACGTGATGTTGGGTTACTACAAGAACCCGGACGCCACGAACGCTGTTTTCACGGAAGACGGATGGATGCGCACCGGCGACCTCGGACGACTCGACAAGAAGAAAAACATCTACATCAAGGGCCGCTGCAAGACGATGTTCCTTGGCGCTTCGGGACAGAACATCTACCCGGAGGAGATTGAGGACAAGCTGAACAACCAGGAGGCGGTAGGCGAATCGCTGATTGTGGAGCGCGAAGGCAAATTGGTTGCGCTGGTGTTCCCGGACGAGACGCTGACCAAACGCATGAGCCTGGAGGAGATTCAGCAGATCATGCGTGCTAACCTCGAGAAACTCAACCGCCTGATTCCGTCGTACAGCAAGGTATCCAATATCGAAGTACAAGATAAACCGTTTGAGAAAACTCCCAAACGGTCTATCAAGCGATTCTTATACAAATAATATATCAGAAATTGTATTTGGTCATCAACTGCACTCGGTGATTCGTCACCCAGTGCAGACCCGTTTTAGCAAGGCCGTGCAAGTCGTTCGTGCCTGCTTTTCCGTAGTGCACAGACGTTATCTCATACTCCAAACCAACCTGAAATTTGCCTACTGTGTAAAGGAGCGTAGGTGACAAACGCCACATACGGTTCATATGATTGGGACGAGGTGTAAATAATTCATCCGGATGACCGTCGTTGTTACCGTCATAAAGCGCTTCTTTTGTACCGAGATTCTCTATATAACCCGCAAAGAGAATACCCTGCAGTTTCTGCGGATGTTTGTCTTCCTGCTTGCCTACTTTGCCGCCATAAACGATACTAAGCCACGATGAGGACGTACGGAGCGGTGTATATTCCCACGAACCATCTGCATTCATGGCTTTGACTCCGTAGCCGCCATTCAGGTTCATATGTTCTCCTGCTTCGGCAAAAATACTCTTTGCTTTAATGGAGAAATCTCCTTTCTTATACTGAAGATACAAAAATGGAGAAACTGTCGTTATACGGTCCTTAACTTTCACTACAACCTGAGTAATAGCATCATCTGCCAATACAGTTCCTTGATTTCTCGGACAGATGCTCAATACATCCGCTCCAACACGCATAAGAAAGCCCTTGTCGTGGAAACTGAGGCCAAGGTAAGCTTCCGGTGTCTTTGCATACATGATATACTCCGCTGACTGCGTGTTCGGGCCGGTTGATTGATACTGCATTTGCCAAAGACCGGCAACCGTAAGAGTCACATACTTGCCTAACCGAGCGTCCAACTTTACCATCGGAGTACGGCTGAACGGACCAAACGGAGCACCACTATTGAGCGAAATTACATCGCAGAGGTCCGCAGCCATCGGATGCCAGGCCTGACCAATCAACAAATCTACGCGTGCGTAATCTTTATTATGATTGATGGGCAGGCTATCCCAGCCGAGTGTCAGATAAGCTTGACGCAAACGAAGTTGCGCCACACCCCCTACATTGTGAGTCCCAGTAAAAGCATCGTACTTTGCTACCACTTTAGTACTCAAACCGGCATAGAAATCCGCTTCAATCTTACCACCGAACTCCGTGCCGCGCCATTTATATCCGACGATATTAAGTCCCACACGCGTGGTGAGCGAGAGAAAACGAAATGTGGATACCGCGTTGAGATCTTCGCGCGGCACACCGCTCACTGCAGCCTCTGCCTCCGTCTGATTCCAGTTCTCATCTCTCGGCTGGTAATTGTACATGTCGCCGGTACCGGATATTGATTCGCGGCTATCGAACGTAAAATAGTTGCGCACAAAACCATACAGCTTATAGTGCTGCTTCAGATGACTTTTGACCGCCTCTTTCCTGGCTACCTTAGCCGAATCCTGTGCATAGGAGGGCAAGATAGCCAAGAAGCAGAGAACGATGAGTAAGCTATTTCGCTTCATTTCAAACGATTAATTTACAACAAGTGATAAGCTACGGTGAGACCTGCCATCACGATGGAAACCATCGACATCAGTTTGATAAGGATATTAAGACTCGGTCCCGACGTATCTTTGAACGGATCACCAACTGTATCACCAACAACGGTCGCCTTGTGGCAATCAGAGCCTTTACCACCGAAATGACCTTCCTCTACGTACTTCTTCGCATTATCCCATGCACCACCGGCATTCGCCATGAATACTGCAAGAACAAAGCCCGTAGCCAGACCGCCGATGAGCAGACCGAGCACACCTGCTACGCCCAGTACCAGACCGGTGATGATCGGCACGATGATAGCGAGGATAGACGGCAGCAGCATCTCGTGTTGCGCACCCTTGGTGGAGATCTCTACGCAACGAGCGTAGTCCGGATCAGCCTTGCCCTCGAGGATACCATTGATGGTCTGGAACTGACGACGCACCTCTTCCACCATCTTCTGTGCCGCACGACCTACTGCGTTCATGGTCAGACCGCAGAACAGGAAGGCCATCATCGAACCGATGAAGATACCTACGAGCACGATCGGGTTCATCAGGTTGACGTTATATGCGTCCATGAAATCCACGAGGGTCGCTTTGGTAGCCTCGATACCGTTCGGCAATGCCTCGCCGGTACGGATGAGAGCAATCTTGATCTCCTCTACATAGGATGCGAGCAGCGCCAGCGCCGTGAGGGCAGCCGAACCGATAGCGAATCCCTTACCGGTAGCCGCGGTGGTGTTACCCAGCGCGTCGAGCGCGTCCGTACGTTGACGTACTTCTGCGGGCAGACCCGACATCTCTGCGTTACCTCCGGCGTTATCAGCGATAGGACCATAAGCGTCCGTAGCCAGCGTGATACCTAAGGTCGAGAGCATACCTACGGCAGCGATACCGATACCGTACAGACCCATCGACAGGTTCTCCGGCGAGAACTCTACATGGAAACCGTTAGCGCACAAATAAGCCAAGATGATAGCTACACCTACGGTAACAACCGGGATAGCCGTTGACAACATACCCAGACCCAGACCGCTGATGATCACGGTAGCAGGACCCGTTTGCGAACTTTCAGAAACCTTTTGCGTCGGCTTGTAGCTCTGACTCGTGTAGTACTCCGTCGATTGACCGATGATCACACCGGCGAGCAGACCAACCACTACAGAGAGGCTCACTTGCCACCATTGATTGCTCTCCGTACCGAACAACCAAGCGAAGATGCCGAAGGTAACCAGCGCGATCAGCACAGCAGCTGTGTTCGTACCGATAGCGAGTGCGCGGAGCAGTTCTTTCATTCCCGCACCCTCTTTGGTCTTCACGAGATAAATACCGATGATACTCAGCAGCACACCGCAAGCAGCGATGAGCGAAGGAGCCAAAACGGCCTTCAACTGCAGAGCCGGACAGAACGCGAATGCCGAAGCACCCAGCGCCATAGTAGCCAAGATAGAACCGGCGTACGACTCATACAAGTCAGCACCCATACCGGCCACATCACCTACGTTATCACCTACGTTATCGGCAATCGTAGCAGGGTTACGCGGGTCATCCTCCGGGATGTTATACTCCGTCTTACCAACGAGGTCAGCACCTACGTCAGCAGCCTTGGTGTAGATACCACCGCCGACACGGGCAAACAAAGCCTGGGTTGAAGCACCCATACCGAAGGTCAACATGGTCGTCGTGATCGTGATCAGGTCAGCCTCTGCGCCTACGAGCTTGAGCAGACCCGTTCCGTTCAATACCAGGAACCAACCGGCGATATCCAACAGCGCCAGACCTACCACCGTCAGACCCATCACAGCACCCGAACGGAAAGCTACCTGCAGACCCGAGTTCAGACTCTGGCGAGCCGCATTAGCCGTACGAGCCGAAGCGTAAGTAGCCGTCTTCATACCGAAGAAACCAGCCAAACCCGAGAAGAAACCGCCGGTCAGGAATGCAAACCAAACGATACCGTTCTGCAGGTTAAAATACGCCATCACTGCGAACACAGCAGCCAAGATAACGAATACAATCGTTACCACCTTGTACTGCTGTTTCAGATACGCCATCGCACCCTTACGAACGTGAGAAGCAATGGTCTTCATCAGCTCGGTTCCTTCATCCTTGCCCAACATGGAGCGATAGAAGTAATAAGCAAATCCGAGCGCTAAAACAGATGCCGCCAAAACGACATACATCAATACTGTTAAATCCATAGAATTTGTGTTTTGTTAAAGAAAAAAAATTAGTATTTAAAGTTAAACATAAAGTGTTTGTTATTCGTCACATCATTTTGCGACGCAAAATTACAAAATCTTCCTCATATACGCAAGCCCGCGCGCAATAATTTCCTTATATCTCTGTAATTTTTTATAAAAAATTATAAAATGCTTGCGTATATGAATTATTTTTTGTACTTTTGTGCCGGATTTTGTGGCAACATATAAAAATCACTATATTTTAACAAACAATGGAAAAGAAAAAAAGAGTTTACACCTTCGGCAACGGTAAGGCTGAAGGTAACGCACAAATGCGCGAACTGCTTGGCGGTAAGGGCGCTAACTGTGCGGAAATGAACCTTGTTGGTGTGCCGGTTCCTCCCGGATTCACCATCACTACTGAGGTTTGTAACGAGTACTACCAGGTAGGTCAGGAGAAGATCGTGGCTGAGCTCACAGAGGAAGTTAACGCGGCTGTTAAGCACGTTGAGGAGCTGATGAACTGCAAGTTCGGCGATCCGAAGAACCCGCTGCTCGTTTCTGTTCGTTCGGGTGCTCGCGCATCCATGCCGGGTATGATGGATACCATCCTTAACCTCGGTCTGAACGACACGGTGGCTGAGGGTATGTGCCAGAAGACGCAGAATCCTCACTTCGTTTACGACTCCTATCGCCGTTTCGTACAGATGTACGGCGACGTTGTGCTCGGTATGAAGCCGGTTAACAAAACCGACATCGATCCGTTCGAGGCTATCATCGAGGAGGTGAAAGCCATCCGCGGTATCAAGCTCGACAAAGACCTGAACGTCGATGAGCTCAAGCTCCTTGTAGCTCGTTTCAAAGCCGCTATCAAAGAGCGCACGGGCAAGGATTTCCCGAATGACCCGATCGAACAACTCTGGGGCGCTATCTGCGCTGTGTTCCGCAGCTGGATGAACGAGCGCGCTATCCTCTATCGTAAGATGGAAGGTATTCCTGACGAATGGGGAACAGCCGTTTCTGTGATGGCGATGGTATTCGGTAACATGGGTGAGACCTCCGCTACCGGTGTTTGCTTCAGCCGTGACGCCGCTACGGGTGAGAACCTGTTCAACGGTGAGTACCTGGTGAATGCACAAGGTGAGGATGTTGTTGCAGGTATCCGTACTCCGCAGCAAATCACTCTAGAGGGCAGCCGTCGTTGGGCTAAACTACAAGGTATCAGCGAGCAAGAGCGTGCTGCAAAATATCCATCTATGGAAGAGGCGATGCCGAAACTCTACGCCGAGCTTAACGAGATTCAACAAAAACTGGAGGACCACTATCGCGACATGCAAGACATGGAGTTCACCGTTCAGGAAGGCAAACTTTGGTTCCTCCAGACACGTAACGGTAAACGTACCGGTACGGCGATGGTGAAGATCGCTATGGACCTCGTTCGCGAAGGTGTGATCTCCGAGAAAGAGGCTATCATGCGTTGCGAGCCGCAGAAACTGGACGAACTGCTCCACCCTGTCTTCGACAAAGATGCGCTAAAAAAAGCGAAAGTCATCACGCAAGGTCTGCCCGCTTCTCCGGGTGCTGCGTGCGGACAGATTGTGTTCCACGCAGATGACGCACAGGAATGGCATGCTAACGGTCATAAGGTAATCATGGTTCGTATTGAGACTTCTCCGGAAGACCTCGCAGGAATGTCTGCAGCAGAAGGTATCCTCACCGCGCGCGGTGGTATGACATCGCACGCTGCTGTGGTTGCCCGCGGTATGGGTAAATGCTGCGTTTCCGGTGCAGGTGCTATACAGGTGGACTACAAAGCTAAGACCGTTAAGATTGAAGGTGTGACCTACAAAGAGGGCGATTATCTCTCGCTCAATGGTTCCACAGGACAGGTTTATGCAGGTGAGATCCCGACTAAGGCTGCTGAACTCAGCGGCGATTTCAAGGCGCTCATGGACCTCTGCGACAAATATACCAAACTGCAAGTTCGCACGAACGCAGATACCCCGCACGATGCACGTGTTGCACGCGCGTTCGGCGCCAAGGGTATCGGTCTGACCCGTACCGAGCACATGTTCTTCGAGGACAAGAAGATTATCGCTATGCGTGAGATGATCCTCGCTAAGGACAGCGAAGGCCGCGAGAAAGCGCTGGCTAAACTCCTTCCCTATCAAAAGGCTGACTTCAAAGGTATCTTGGACGCTATGGACGGACTGCCTGTGAACATCCGTCTGCTCGATCCTCCTTTGCACGAGTTCGTACCCCATGATATCAAGGGTCAGGAGCAAATGGCTAAGGAGATGGGCGTTTCGGTAGAAGAGATCCAGGCACGTGTCGCTTCTCTCGCAGAGAACAACCCGATGTTGGGTCACCGTGGTTGCCGTCTGGGTATCACCTTCCCGGAGATCACCGCTATGCAGACCCGCGCTATCCTCGGCGCTGCTTGCGAACTCAAGAAAGAGGGCAAGAACCCGATGCCGGAGATCATGGTTCCGCTGATCGGTATCCTCTATGAGCTCAAGCAACAGAAAGAGATCATCCAACGCGTAGCGAAAGAAGTCTTCGCTGAGTACGGCATAGAGGTTGAGTTCGAGATCGGTACGATGATCGAGATCCCGCGTGCTGCTTTGACCGCAGACCGCATCGCTACGGAAGCTCAGTACTTCAGCTTCGGTACCAACGACCTCACGCAGATGACCTTCGGTTACAGCCGTGACGATATCGCTTCCTTCTTGCCGGCTTACCTCGAGAAGAAGATCCTCAAAGTGGATCCGTTCCAGGTACTCGACCAGAAGGGTGTGGGTCAACTCATCAAGATGGCGGTAGAGAAAGGTCGTGCCGTTCGTCCGGGATTGCGTACCGGTATCTGCGGCGAGCACGGTGGTGAACCGAGTTCCGTTAAGTTCTGCGCACGCGTGGGTATGAACTACGCTTCTTGCTCACCGTTCCGTGTACCTATCGCTCGCCTCGCTGCTGCACAAGCTGCCGTAGAAGACGAAAAATAAAAACTCATTCCCTTCGGGATTCCGGTATTCCGATATTCCGTAATACCGCTTCCCATACAAAAATAGCGTACCTTCGCGGGTACGCTATTTTTTTGTGTAACTTTTCTTCGTTCTTTTCCTGCTATTTTATGCAGGTTTCCATTAACTGTCTTCTTCTCTCTGTTCCCTTGTTGTGGGCTCGGGCATAGGCGGTTTAGCCCCTCGCTGCCCGTTCTCTACGCCCGGGCATTGTTCGACCCTCACGTCCGACATATCCGCGCCATACGCAGCCCATATGTCCCTCTCTCCGTAAGGCCGCGGAAAATGCCGCCCCGCCCGCTCGGTCTCAATGCGGATGTAACATTTCCCTATTCTCCACGAGGTTTCCATTAGGTTCCAATGGATGCTCAATGGATGCTGAAAGGGTGCTCAATGGTTGCTTGTGCCAACCTGAACACCCTTTCATTACTCTATCGTACCTATTAACTTTTAACTATTAACTTTTTACCTATTCCACCTCTCGCCCCTCTTTCAGCGCCAAACTTACCTCATGCCGCACATAGTCGCACAATCGTCCGTAAGCCGGTTTGCCCCAT
>CAMHQP010000015.1 GCA_946187555.1 uncultured Bacteroidales bacterium | reverse complement strand
TCACGTGGTATTCGGCGCATATGAACTATGCGTCGATTACTGCGTTGATGGCGGTAGAGAGTTCGTTCATTCCCTTCCCGAGCGAGGTAGTTATCCCGCCTGCTGCCTTCGTAGCCGGTCAACCGGAGAGTGTGCTGTGCGCCACAGGTAACTATACGCTGGACGTGCTCATCATCGTGCTTTTCGGTACACTTGGCGCGATGATTGGTGCTATCATCAACTACGGCCTCTCCGTTTGGCTCGGACGTATCATCATCTATAAGTTCGCCGACAGCAAACTCGGGCATCTGTGTCTGCTCTCGAGCGAGAAGATACAGAAAGCAGAAGAGTATTTCCGCGAGAAAGGTAATGTATCGACCTTCATCGGCCGTTTCATTCCGGGTATCCGCCAGTTGATATCCATTCCGGCGGGACTGAGCCGCATGCATTTCGGTGCGTTCCTCTGGTGGACGTTCCTCGGCGCGTTCATATGGAACTGCATCCTTGCTGCCATCGGTTACGTAGCAGCCGGACAGATGGATCGTATAAAAGAATATAGCCACGAATTATCCGTAGCTATACTCATTCTCTTTGGAGCTGTAGTGCTCTATTTCGCTATCAAAAAGCTTATTTCTTTAGCCAAGCGCCAATAACCTTGCGCTTATCGATGATCTCGGCGAGTACACAACCGCCTATCCATCCGAGGAGACAGAAGATCACGAGATATTTACTGCGACTGTTCACCGGTTTGGGGTTAACCGCAAAATGGTTCTCCAGCACCACGGGAGCAGTCGCTAATTGCATGCGGTAGTCCACCTGCTGCATGTGTTTCTGCTGCTCGTAGATCTTGTCGAGGAAGATGTGAATCCGACGCTCGCCGTAAAAATTGACGCCGTTGCCTACATACGCGCTGGGGTTTTGACCGGAAGGCGTATAGTAGTAGTAATGACTGGTGAGGCTGTCGAGTTTGATAGCCTGTCGATGGTTGAATGCCACCTCTTCGCTCAGGTTCTTCAGATAGGTCTCATACGAACGGTTCATCGCCGGATCCCTATTGAGCGTGATCATCAGTGCCTGCTCGATCTCGGGCACCAGATGCAGGTCGCGTGCCTTGATGCAGAACTCTAGACACAGACGGTCGACCATCTGCACTCGGACGGTATCCGTGGGACTCGACTTATGCTTGAAATCGATATAATCCGCCGTGTTATCATGCAGACAATCGATGACGCGGTAGGTGTCAAAAGCCCATGCCTTGCGGTCGTTGAGATACGGTGCTATAGGAGCCTCCGGCGGCAAGAGCCGGTTTGTACGCATAGCAGCATAAGCCTGCTCGAACTGCGGAATTGTCGGCCCGTTAAGCAGCGCTACGGCATCGATCTTATACGTCAGGTTATCATGACGTGTGTAGTACAGCGCAGCAGCGATAGACAAGGCTACCAACGTCAACACGATCCACCAATAGCGGTACGTCAGGCGAATCATTCGCTCCAACAGGTGCCAGCATGCGGCACATAAACGACCTATCGCGCGGCCACATACCACACAAAGGTCAAAGAAATTCATTTCCTTTTCCATACGTTATTTTCTTCTAATCCATCCAAAGGGACGGTGGGTTTCTTCTTTCGGTTCTTCTGCTTTGGTATCGTCCTCCACGGTGATAACTACGTCATCAGCCGATGTGGAAGCCGCACGCTCACGCGGTTGCTGGGGTTGATCCAGCCCCTCGGCAAAAAGCGTCTCACTCAGGTCGATAAGTTGGGCTTTCTCGTCCTCCAAGGGCTTCGGCATCTGCGGAGGATAGTTATCCTCAATCGCCTCCGAGATGGTCTTCTTACCCTCTTCTTCGTCCTCCGAAGGCAGCCCGTCCACTTTATAGCCCGTCGCGATGACTGTCACGCGTACCTCTTCGCCCAGACTCTCATCAATAGACGCGCCCCATTGAACCTCGATATCATCGCCTACTTCCTGTACGAAATCATTGATCTGGTCAATCTCCTCCATGACAATCGCGTGTTCCGTTGAGCAGTAGAACTGCAGCAATATACGCTCTGCGCCATGTACATCGTTGGTGTTCACCAGCGGACTATTAAGCGCATCATTGATGGCATTCGTGATACGTTTCTCACCGGAAGCACGACCGATATTCATAATCGCTACACCACCCTTACGGAGCGTGTTACGTACATCGGCAAAATCCGTATTGATATACCCCGGTACGGTGATGATCTCCGCGATTGCTTTGGCTGCGTTCGCTACCACGTCATCGGACTTACTGAACGCATTAAGCAGGTTCAGTTCGGGATAGATCTGCTTCAGTTTCTCATTGTTGATGATCAGCAGCGCATCAACATGCTTCGCCAGACGTGCTACGCCGGTCATCGCTTTCTCGATCTTTTTCTTGCCCTCAAAAGCAAATGGAATGGTGACGATACCTACGGTGAGGATACCCATCTCCTGTGCTACTTCTGCAACTACAGACGAGGCACCGGTTCCGGTACCACCACCCATTCCGGCGGTGATGAACAGCATCTGCGTACCGTCATTAAGTGCCTCACGGATATGATCGCGACTCTCCTCCGCATACTGACGAGCAGTCTCGGGATCTCCTCCGGCACCCAGACCGGGTCCCAACTGTAACTTACTCGGTACGGACGATTTGATGAGCACCTGACGGTCGGTGTTACATACAAGGAAGGAGACATCTTTCAGTCCCAGACGATGCATATAATTAACCGCATTGCATCCGCCGCCACCGACTCCGATGACCTTGATAATGCTATCTTCCGTTAAGCCTTCCAAAGGTAATGTAATGAGATCTTCCATATTATTTAGTTTTGATCAATAAACATATCGAGTGTGCTTTCTTTCATCCGGTCAAAGAACCCGGGTTTCTGCACCAGTTGGTCTTTGTGATTGTCGCGGTAGTCCTGACCGAGCAGGAGGGTACCGATGAGCGAGGTGTACTGCGGCGAGAGGTATTTGTCCTCTGTGTCGCGATGCAGCAACAGGTTATGGGCGCCGTACTGCACCGTAACAGGCGTCAGCGTCTGGATATAATCCACCATACCTGCCATCATCGATCCGCCACCGGTTATATAAAGCGTCTTGATACGCGATTCCACTTTCTTGAGTTCCTCCATCAGCGGCGCGAGTATCTCGTGCAGTTTGAGTTCGATAGCCTCCGCCAACTCCTGCGCGGTGATGATCATGTCACCACCTATCTCGGGCGCTGCAGGAATACGCAGACGAACGTTCTTCTCCACGAAGGCCGGTGAGGCACAACCATATTGCTTCTTGAGCACCTCTGCCGTATTGAAACTCATTCCTTGCTGCTCCAGCATACGCGTGATATGATAGCCGCCTTTGGGCACCACTTTGTTGATCAGGTACTGCCCGCCTTTATAGACCGTCAGACTCGTGGTTTGGGCACCAAGATCGAGTACCGCACAACCGTTCTGCAGCACATGATTGCCGTCACAGGTAGCGAACGCGGACAGCAGACACTCCGGACGCACGAACGCACGTTCGATACTACGGCCGGCTTGAGAGAATGATTTCTGCAACTGCGTGTCGATGGCTTTACGGCCGTAGAAGGCGATATAATGGGCTTCTACCAACGCAGCGCGCTGTTCCGGTGTAGGCGTCTCATCCTGCTCCACTCCGTCTAACTTGAAATACGAAGGAACGAGTCCTAAGACTGCCACCTCCGGATTACGCAGTTCGATCTTCTGCTTGCACTCCCGTTCCATCTCATCCAGCAGCGCCTGACTGATCTCTTTGCGCCGTGCCTGGTCGCGTTTCGAGTGCACCGCCACGATCTGCATCGACTGTCCGCCGATGGACAGGAAGGCTGTCGGTAACTCATCTACGCCTATGCGGTTCGCCAGCAGTTTGAGCACTTCGGCGATGACGTATCCGGCATTACTGGACTGCGTGATCACGCCCTGCTCCACACATACGTTTCCCATTTTCTGCGGACGCTCCTCCACACCGAGAATCTGGAACAGATCCGGTGCAATACGCCGTGCGGCGATCGCACGTACGCTATCACTACCCAAGTCCATTGCCACCAATGGAAGCGAGGCTGCTGTTTGTGTTTGTTTTCTTGCCATCTTATGTTCGTTAAAGTTTAGTTGCGTCCTATGACTTGGCCACGAAAGCGCAAGTCCAATTCCGTATATTGTTTCGCACGTATCTCTTCGGGACTGTTCTCAAGGAAGATACGCAGTTTATTTAATTTCTGTTCATAACGACTCATGTTCCCTAATACTGCGCGCGGTTGGTTCTCGCCTCGCATATAGACGTACACCATCTGCGGCGATTGTACCTGCACATGATGCACCCGCTCACGCCAGTATTTATTGTCTTGCAACCACTCCGCAAAATCCGCCAGTTGATGGGCAGCGAACTGTGTACCTACTGCTCCGGTCGCCACCAGCACTTTATCCGTCACGGCCGTACGTACGGGCATCACTCTGCGGTCGGTATCAATGAAATAGATATCTCCCGGCATCTGAACGCGCAACAGCGGTACGCGTTGAGTCAGACGTACCCGCACCTCATGACGCGGCGTCACATAACACTCCGCCTTACGCACCATCGGATGATGCAAGATAGCCTGCTCGATGCGGTAGATGAGTCCACGGTCTAGGGTGCGCCCAACAGGGTAGATGTTCTCCGCCGCCAAGATATGATTCAACTCGTTCTGTGTGAGGTACAAACGCTCGTTCTGATCCTCGATGATATAAGTCAGCGTACGGCATGGTTGCTCTGACGGACACATACGCACACCCATGACCACCGCCGCAATCAGCAGTGCCGCCACGAGGCTCACGCCTACGCTCTTCCATATGATACGAGCTGTGTTACTCACAAATCTATAATCTTAAAACTTAAATCTCAAATGCCTTGGCCACATCGGGGACAAGACGATCAATATCTCCGGCTCCGACCGTCAGGATCACCACCGGCTCTTGGCTCTCCGCCACACGTTTTTTCAATTCTGCTACCAAGTCTTTCTTCTCCACCACCTGTCCGCCGAGCATCTCACTCGTCACGCCCGGTATCGGTTCTTCGCGCGCCGGATAGATAGGCAGCAGAATCAGTTCATCCATCGTATGCAATACCCTACTGAAATCCTCCGCAAAGTCACGCGTGCGGGTGAACAAGTGCGGTTGGAAGACACCAATCAACTTATGCTCGGGAAATAACTTACGAACGGAATCAATGGCGGTCGCAATCTCCTGCGGATGATGGGCGTAGTCATCGATGTATGCCACCTTCGGCGTATGGACGTGGATATTAAAACGTCGCCATACACCTTTGAAAGATGCCATCTGCGTCTTGATCTGCTCCGCCGATGCACCCGTTAGCAGCGCCACCGTGATGGCGGCGATAGCGTTCTCTATATTCACCCAAACGGGAACACCAAGGGATATATCACGAATGGTTGCCAGAGGCGATACATAATCGAAAAGAATCTGTCCGTTCGCGATGCGGATATGCTCCGCATTCTCCATGCCGTAGGTATAGCACTTCACGCCGGGTTGCAGACGAGGTTCTAACTCAATGCCTTTCTTCATCACCAGCGCACCGGTGATCAGACTCGTGTAGTGTGCAAACGCCTCACGATAGGCTTCCGGCGTACCGTAGATATCCAAGTGATCGGCATCAACGGCCGTCACCACCGAGATGTAGGGCGTCAGATGATGGAAAGAGCGATCGTACTCGTCTGCTTCCACCACCACATACTCGCTCTCTTTGTCCAACAGCAGGTTCGTATGGTAGTTCATACTGATACCGCCGAGGAAGGCATTGACGGGTTGTAACAGATGCGCTATCATCGTGCTGGTCGTGGTCTTACCATGCGTACCGGCCACACAAAGCGCTTTCATCTGCCGCGTCACCATCCCCAATACCTCCGCACGCTTACGGATATCGAAACCCTGCTCACGCAGATAGGTATAGATGCTGTTTTGCTCCGGCACGGCAGGAGTACGCACCACTAAGGTATCCGCAGGAGAAATCTTCAATCTCCAATCTCCGATCTCCAATTGATCATCTCCATAGATGATTGCGATGCCTTCGTCTTCCAACTCTTTGGTCAGCGCCGAAGGCGTACGGTCATAACCGGAAATGGTATAGCCGCGGTGGTGAAAATACCGCGCCAAGGCACTCATGCCGATGCCGCCGATACCTAAGAAAAAGATATTTCGTATGTCGCTTTGCGAAATCATAGATTGTCTGTACACAAATCGGCCGCAAAGATACGAAAAAATTTGCATATATGCAAATAAAAGGGCACAAAAAAAGCACCGTGTAGCGTTTTGCGCGAGAAAACTTCCTTAAGATAGGATTTGAGGCCTGCTTTTTCCTTTGTAATCCGACCACCTCATCGCTACCACTTGCGTGGGTCACGGCGTAGAGTATCGGCACGCCATTAGTGAAGCATTTGCACTCGGTTAGTTGTTATTTGTTGAGTTTTCCGGTCTCGTAGCTACACGATGCCGTTATATGTCTTTATCGGTGCCAACCCAACGTCAGCACGATACGATGTGTTTCTGCGGTTATATCATAACCCCACGCCGGGTGTGCGTATAAATCAATGTTCTGCCAGCGGTATTGGTACGCCATCTGAACGATCATCGCCGCCCCCCTGTACCCTACTGCACACGAAGCATAATGAACGCCATGCGTGAACTGCGAATAGGTATCTCGGCGCTCAAAGAGCGGGTCGATGCCGGCAGGGCTGTCCCCCTTCACAAAATCATTCTCGTACGCGTAACCGGCATTCAGATACAGTCCCATCACAGGTATCGCTTCCAGTCCTACACGGAAGGTGTGACGGTCGTTTTGGTATTTGGCATGACTATAGTCATATTGAACGGCCACCATCCCGTACGCACCAATCTGGAAAGCCACCGAACTCGACAGACGCAACGGCAGATGGAAATCATTGTCCTGTTCTCTGATATCGGGTGCCCAACTGGTACGAATCGAATCCATTCCGGCTTCTGTAGTGGCTTGCGTATAGGTAGTGAGCGAACCCAACGACGGGGTTTGAATACCAAAACCGATACGCAGCCAGCCTGTCGGACGATAGATGGCACCTGCAGCCAGACTCACGCCTACCCCACGGTGCGACACGTAAGTCTTGTTATCCAGATACGAGGTATCGATAGCAAAATCTTCCTGATACAGCGCATCTTCCGTCAACCCGTAGGAATGGATTCGCAAACCCAAACCGGCGTACCATTGGTTGGAGTAATTCATCGCCCAATCGAGGCCGAACTCATGGATCGAACCCCGTTCATCAAAGCTAAAGCGGTTACCGTCGTTGATAAGGTGCTTCGGATATTGGATGGTCATCTTGATGCCTTCAGAAGCCAGGAAACCGCCCAACGAAGCACCACGTGGAGCCGTACCATACAACGTACGGGCAAACGTACGGCGGCGTTGGTAAGAGAACATCAGATTATGCGCGATGAGCCCTTTGTCTTCCTTGCCTGTAGTTAAAGAAAAGACCGCTGACGCCTGATCTAACGAGAAACGCAGTGTTCGTTTGGTGCCGGTCGTCTTATCGATGCCGAGATCACCTGTCACCATCACTTCTGCGCGGCGATAGAGACCCAAACCTGCCGGGTTATCCTGTACCGCCGAAGGATCACCACCAATCGCCGTCATTGCCCCGGACATACCTACATAACGCGCCGTACCGAGGATCGTTCGCTCGGCAAGACGAGCATAGTCCACCTGCGCTTGCAGAGCAAGCGAGACAAGCACGGCTACTATGAGGGTTATTCGTCTCATCGTTTGATTCGGACTGTGATTGTGGTATCGCTTTGCGAGATAATCTCCATAGACTTTTCGCTCTCTACGCTTGGCTCTTGAATCTCTACTCTTCCATCCGGCCAGTAATAGGCATCATCGAGCGGCGCTTGCGATGTCGCACAAGCGGTAAGCCCTAAGGCCAAAAGCACTATGTAAATCTGTTTCGTCATGTCGTTATGACGTCATGTCGTCAAATCTTCCTAAAGCCGATAATCTCCCTCACTTCTTCGATGGTCTTCTCTGCCCGCGCAGCGGCTTTCTCTGCGCCCTGACGCATGATGCGATCGAGTAGTGCATCGTCACTCGAGTATGCGAGAATACGTTCACGAATCGGCGCAAGAAGTGCATTCGCATCCGCTGCCATCTGCTTTTTCATATCGCCGTAGCGAATCTGCATGTTGTTGTACAGATCGTTGTAGTAATCGGCCGCTTCCTTACCGGAGAGCAGTTCGCAGAGCGTGAATAGATTCTGGATCACCTCGGGTTTCTCCTGGTTGAGTTGTGTCGGTCCCTGATCCGTTACCGCACGCATAATCTTCTTGGTCACCGTCTTCTCGTCGTCGCACAGATAGAGGCAGTTGCCTTCACTCTTACCCATTTTACCGGTTCCATCCAAACCCGGCACTTTGATGGCCTTGTCCGCGAAATGGAAGGAAGCGGGTTCTTTGAAGTACTCCACGTTATAGATGCGGTTGAAACGGCGTGCAAAGAGACGCGCCATCTCCATGTTCTGCTCTTGATCCTTACCTACCGGTACTTTGTCAGCCTTGTGCATGAGTATATCCGCTGCCATCAGACACGGGTATGTTAACAAACCCGCATTAACGTTATTCGGCTGTTTGCGCACTTTCTCTTTGAACGACGTCACGCGCTCCAACTCACCCAGATAAGCGTTCATATTGAGGTAGAGATAGAGCTCCAGCACCTGCTTCACGTCCGATTGAACATAGATAGGTGCTTTCTCCGGATCGATACCGCAAGCGAGATACTCGCTGAGGATGGTCTTCACCGAATTACGTATATTCTCCGGTGTCGGGTGCGTGGTGAGCGAGTGCCAATCGGCGATAAAGAACATACAATCGTACTCGTCCTGCATCTTCACGAAGGACTTCACCGCACCGAAATAGTTGCCTAAATGTAAGTTGCCCGTAGGGCGGATTCCACTAATTACTCTTTCCATAATCCCTAATCTCTAATCCCTAATCCTTAATCTCGATGGGTAATTGACGACCGATCGGTTGCGCGAGTGTGGTCAGCGTGGTGGTGTCTGCTACACCCGGGATGATCTGAATCTTACTGTTCAACAAAGTCAGCAGGTGCTCGTTATCGTGCGCGTACACTTTAATAAGGAGTCCGAACTCACCCAAAGTATATTGTGCCTCCACGATCTCAGGGATCTGCTCGAGCGCGGCAATAACCTGGTTGTACATCGAAGCCTTCTCCATCTTGATACCGATATAGACGCAGAGTTGGTAACCGAGCGATTTGGGTTCTACATGATAACTCGAACCGGTGATAGTTCCGTTATCGAACATCTTCTGTACACGTTGGTGCACGGCCGCACGGCTCACACTGCATTGCTCCGCTACATCGCGAAAGGGAATACGGGCATTCTGCGTGATAATCTTCAGAATCTTACGATCTAATTCGTCGATTTTTTCCATTATTTTAATAAAATGCTTAAATTCTGCTGCAAAATTACTACAAAATTTTGATATATGCAAATAATTTTGTACTTTTGCGGCAAATTTTATAGCAAAATGACACTTGAAGCCTATATATCGTCTCATACGACGCCGGAAAATGAAGTCTTAGAGTCCATCACGCGCGACACGTACGTACACGTGCTCAATCCTCATATGTTAAGCGGGCACGTGCAGGGACGCGTATTGAGTATGATCAGTTGGATGATCCGTCCGAAGCGCATTCTTGAACTCGGTACCTTCACCGGTTATAGTGCGTTGTGCTTAGCCGAAGGACTGGCAGAAGACGGTAAGTTAGTGACCATTGAGCATAACGATGAACTCGAAGAGACCATCCGCCGCAATCTTGCCAAATCACCCATTAGCGAGAAGATAGAGCTGGTTATAGGCGATGCCAAAAAGATATTAAATCGACCATGCATGGTCGATACATACGATCTCGTCTTCATCGACGCGGACAAGCGCGAGTACTGCGCGTACCTCGATCTGGTCTATCAGCTGGTACCGGTAGGTGGGTTCATTTTGGCGGATAACACGCTTTGGGACGGACATATCATCGATCCGGCGTATGACAAGGACAAACAGACACTCGGGCTTCGTGCCTTCAATGATAAAGTAAAGGAGGACAACCGCTTTGAGCAAGTCATCCTCCCTTTACGTGACGGGTTAACCCTAATCAGGAAAGTGCGGTAGCCTCTTCCCACGTATAGTCTTTCTCTTCCGTTTCGGAAGGAATATATCCCATCGATTCTTTGGCTTTGTCCTGCGGGAAAGTGAAGTACGTACACGTGCACTCGCAGAGCAACTCGCCTTCGGCGCTATACAACTCCCCTACTACAATCGCTACGTTTCGGCGCATCTCCTTCAGGTACGCCCGCAGTTTGATGTAGTCCTGGAGCGTGGAGACGGGTTTATGGTAGCGCATCTCCATCTTGGCAGTCACGCCGGCTGTCTTCAGTTTATGGAACACCACCCAACCACATACTTCGTCCAGCAGGACGGCTTGGATACCACCGTGAAGGGTATTGAGCCAAGACTGATGGTTCTGCGTAGGACGCCAGATAGAGACGATATCGTCGCCGTCCTCAAAGAACCGCATCCGCGTGCCTATTGGGTTGTCCGGACTGCAACCGAAGCAGTTGTAGCCGGGAAAAGATGTCCAAGGATTGATGATGCGTTTCATTGCAGGCACTTATCTAACGCCTCTTGAAGGGCTTTTTTATCCATATGTTGGCCTATGAAGACGAGTTTCTGCATTCGGTCGCCGTACTGGTCATCCCAATCCTTACGTAACTGTGCATCATCTGCCATCAGTTGCATCAACTCCTCTTTGGGCATCGTAGCGAACCACTCCCCTGCCCGCTTGAGGTTGAACTGCTTACCCGCTTGTTCAAAGAGGTAACACATATCGTACTCCTCGGCGAAATAGCACATACCTTTACAACGAATGACGTTCTTCGGCCAATGTGCTGCTACGAACTCATCAAAGAGCCCGAGATCGAAAGGCTTGCGTGCGTAATAGACGTAGGTCTCGATGCCAAATTCCGCCAGATGATCGTGATTACCATGCTCGTGCTCATGGTGATGGTGGTGCTCGTGCTCATCTTCCTCATCGTCGTCGTCATCGTCATCGTCATGGTGATGATGCTCGTGATGACTTGCATCCTCCACTTCCTGAATCCATGCAGCGGACGTAGCTGTCTTATCAAAATCAAACAAACCGGTGTTCAATAGCTTCTCCAAGTCCACATCGCAGTAGTTCGTTTCGATGATTTCTGCGGTGGGTTGTATAGCGCGAATAATAGATTTAATTCGAGCCAGCTCTTCTTCGCTTACTTCGGAAGCCTTATTTAAGAGGATGATGTTACTGAACTCGATCTGCTCGATAACGAGTGCAGCCAGGTCTTCTTCCTTGGGTACATAGTGTGCCAGTTGGTCACCTCCATCGAACTCATCGCGGATACGCAGCGCGTCCACCACCGAGCAGATACAATCGAGGGTCGGCAGACCGTCGGTGGCGAACTGCGGCACCATCTGGGCATAACTGCAGAGGGTCTGCGCGATAGGTGCGGGTTCACATATACCCGAAGCCTCGATGACGATATAATCGTACGCGTGCTGGGCAGCCAGATCGTGCAGTTGGGCAATCAAGTCCATCTTGAGCGAACAGCATATACAGCCGTTCTGCAGCGCCACGAGCGAGTCATCGTTCTGTGACACTACCCCGCCCTTTTGAATCAGCGAGGCGTCAATATTCACTTCTCCGATATCGTTGACGATCACCGCAAAGCGAATGCCTTTTTGGTTGGTCAGGATACGGTTGAGAAGTGTTGTCTTGCCGCTCCCAAGATAACCGGTAAGCAGCAAGACAGGAATTTTATTCACTTCTATCATTCTATCATTCTATTATTTGGCATACGCAGCATAGTCTGCGTAATACTTATCGACTAATTCGTTTTGTCCGTAGCGCTCGCAGGTCTGCAGCACGTAGCCTAAGATAGCCGCCTCACGCTGGGTGGTGGATTCCATCAGGTTACGTTGACGACGATCGAGACTCTGCGCGAAGCGCATATACTCCACGCAGGTGTTGGCTACGTTATCCATGATGGCAGCGGCTTTCTCGTCCTCATGGAGCATGAAATACATCTGCGCCATCGAAGCGGAGGTGTAGTCGTACGGTACGTTGCAACCCGGTAGCATCTCCTCCGCATAATTGAGTACCTCCAGTGCTTTGTCACGTTGGTTCTCGCGGATGAGTTGTTCTGCCAGTTGGGCGAACATCATTCGGTGGGTGCGGCACATACGCATCAGGTTCTCGTCGATATAGATGCCCGGGATGTTCATGTTGCCGTATTGGAACTTATGCATCATGTTCTCGTACATCTTCTCCGTGTTGACACGCGGTTGACCGTCACGACTGCGGATCGGCGTGATCTGGTATGCCAGACCGGTGAGTTCCATATACGGTTCCAAACCGAGGTAATAGTCGTTGCCCACGGTAGCGCAGAAATACATCGGACGCTGCCATTTGTTCGTGCTCAGCATCTCCATGATCATCATCTCCGAACGCGTGTACATGCGTTTTTTGCGGAACATAATCTGCTCGCCGCTCGGGGTCTCTACGTAGAGCTGATCGGACGGGATGTAGTTATCGCCCTCACGAGTCTTAGTACGCGGATCATCCGAACGCAGGAAATTGAATGCTTTCTCCACGCTGATCGGTTGTCCCAGACGATTATCCACGCGGGCAATCTCGTTGGTGCCCGGCATGAAGTCTTTGTACTCCCACGAGATAGGCAGCGCCTTGGACTCATAGTACGGACGTTTCATCTGACTGATGTACCAATCGGTCTGCAGATAACTGAGGTTACATACGCGCAGGTCGGTACCTACTTCCTCCACCTCTTGGTTGTACCAAAGCGGGAAGGTATCGTTATCGCCGTTCGAGAAGAGGATAGCCTGCGTCTCGCAGCTCTTGAGGTAGTTCGCTCCGAAATCACGGCAACTGTAACGTTGGCTACGATCGTGATCATCCCAGTTCTGCTGCGCCATGAGTGCCGGTACACCGAGGCAGAGGAGCGAAGCTGCAACGGCTACCGTAACCTTTAACCCGTTACCCTTAACCGCTTGATTGATCCAATCAATCAGCGCCAGCACACCCAGACCAATCCAGATACAGAACGCGTAGAACGAACCGGCGTACGCATAGTCACGCTCACGCGGCTGGTACGGCGTCTGGTTGAGGTACAGCACGATTGCCAGACCGGTCAGGAAGAAGAGCAGGAACGTCAGCGTGAAGTTCTCCAAGCCTTCTTTCTTCTTGCCTAACTGCCATACGATACCGATGATACCGAGCAGCAACGGCAGGAAATAATAGACGTTATGACCTTTGTTCTGTTTCAGTTCGGTCGGCAGCAGGTCTTGGTCGCCGAGCATGGCGTTGTCGATGAACTTAATACCGGATATCCAGTTACCTTTCGTGATGTCGCCGTAGGACTGCAAGTCGTTTTGACGACCGGCGAAGTTCCACATGAAATAGCGCCAGTACATGAAGTTCACCTGGTACCGGAAGAAGAAACGCATGTTCTCCGCAAAGGTCGGACAGTACTCCGTCTTCTGCTGGCCGCAGTACTCATATTTGACGCGTTTGCCTTTGATATTCGCCCACTCTTTGTAAGCGCTCACATGGCTACCCTGACTCGAGTACATACGCGGGAAGAGCATGCAGAACTGCTTCATGTATTGGTAACTCGTCTTGTATCCGGTGATGACGTACTTGTCCTTCTCGCCCTCCACCTTAGGTGCCGGAGCGTACTGGGCATGGCCTTTCTTCTCCACAGGGATGCACATGTTACCTTCTACCCGCAGTTCCACCGGCGCGTTATACGTCTGGCCGTAGAACAGCGGACGGTCGCCATACTGCTCGCGGTTGAGGTAGTACTTCAAGCTAAACACATTATCCGGACTGTTCTGATCCATCGGCGTGTCCGCATTGGAGCGGATCACGAGGGCTGCATAGCTGCTGTAACCGATCAGGATCACCGTTACCATGATAGCCGCGGTGTTAAGCCAACGCCATAACTGTTTGCTTTGGCCATTAGCCTTGGCATTGGCTTCGTATTCCAAATTGGCGCGCTTATGAGTATAGCCAATGGCCAAAGTCAAAGCCAACGCCAGCAATACCAGACATACGGCCAGACCCGTGTTGAACGGACAGCCGAAGCCGTTGACGAACAGCAACTCGAACCAACCGATCAAGGTCGGTACGCCCGGGATGATGCCGTACAGGATGACGAGCAGTACCAAGCACGAAGCGAGGAAAGCGCCAATGAGTCCTGTCCAACTGAACTCGTACTTACGGAAGTAATAAACGAGTCCGATAGCGGGTATCGTCAGCAAGTTCAGCAGGTGCACACCGATGGACAGACCCATCAAGTACGCGATCGCAATCAGCCAACGGTCACTACCCTCTTCGTCGGCCTGTTCGTCCCATTTGAGAATCAACCAGAACACCACCGCCGTGAAGAGCGACGAACTCGCATAAACCTCACCTTCGACGGCACTAAACCAGAACGTGTCGGAGAAGGTGTAAGCCAAGGCTCCTACCGCACCGGCGCCTAACACACCGATACCTTTCCAGAGGCAGTCCGGCGCAACGAGCTTTTTCGCCAATGAGGTAATCGTCCAAAAGAGGAATAAAATTGTAAACGCTGACGCAAGCGCCGAGAGGGCGTTGACGCACATCGCTACATGCGAGGTGTCCGAAGCAAACAGACTAAAGAAATGCCCCATGAGCATAAAGAACGGTGCTCCGGGCGGATGACCAACGTCCAGTTTCCAGGCGCTGGAGATGAACTCACCGCAGTCCCAGAAAGAAGCGGTAGGCTCCATCGTAAGGAGATACGTTGCCGCTGCGACTGCAAAAACAGCCCATCCGCACAGCGTATTCCATAATTTAAATTGTTTCATTTTATCGTTGATTTTTTATTATTAGGCCACATTACGGCAAAATCGGGCGCAAAGGTACGAAAAAAAAATGACATATGCAAATAATAAGGAAAAAATTATGGAAAAATGCGCGCGCACTTGCGTATATGAGAAAAAAGTTGTAATTTTGCAGGCTTTTTGTAGAATACAATAACAAAAACAATATACACATTATGATTAAAGTAGGAATTATCGGGTGCGGCTTCGTAGGCGGAGCCCTGAAAAACTGGTTGGAGAACAACAACCCTGAGTGCAAACTGTTCATCAGCGATCCGTACAAGGGATACAATGATGACTTGAGTGACATCGACATCGCGTTCTTGCAGATTCATGTGCCGACGGAAGAAGACGGTACGCAAGATCTGCGCCTGATGACGGAATTGATCAAGAACCTGCCGGACGTACCGGTATTCGTTCGTACGACTATTCTGCCGGGCACGAGTGAGCGTCTGAGCAAGGAGACCGGACACAACGTCTATTACATGCCGGAGTTCCTGACCGAGCGCACGTTCATCGAGGACTTCAACAAACAGACCATGGTCTTCACGGGTGCACAAGATCTGCTGACGAAGATCTTCGTAGGTAAGAAATTCACTGTGATGTCGCCGCTGGAGGCTGAGTTGACCAAGTACATGCACAATGTATTCGGTGCGTACAAAGTGACGTACTTCAATGCTTGCAAGGAGTACTGCGAGAAGATGGGTGCGGACTGGCGTAAGGTGCACACGGGCGTGCTGCTGTCGGGTTACATCAACGATACCCACACCTACGTTCCGGGACCGGACGGTAAGTACGGTTACGGAGGTAAGTGCTTCCCGAAAGATGTGAACGCTTTTGCAGAGATGACCAAGGGCACGTCGCTCGGTACGCTGCTGGAGCACCTGCATGAACTGAACGTCCACTTCCGTGGCGTTGAAGAGCATATCTAACATATGAAAATAGCAGTTGCAGGAACGGGGTATGTGGGGTTGAGTATCGCTACCCTACTCGCCCAGCACAATGAGGTGACGGCCGTAGATATCGTGCCGGAGAAGGTGGAGGCGATCAATCGTCGTCAGTCACCTATCCAGGACGAGTATATCGAGAAGTACTTAAAGGGTGAAGGGGTGAATGGATTAACGGGTGAACGGATCTCTTTGAACCTCACAGCCACCTTAGATGCCGAGTCGGCGTATAAGGATGCGGAGTACGTGGTGATTGCCGCGCCGACGAACTATGACAGTCGGCTCAATTATTTCGACACCTCGGCGGTGGAGAACGTGATCGAGACCGTGCTGCGGGTCAATCCGAAGGCTATCATGGTGATCAAATCAACCATTCCTGTGGGCTATACGAAGTCGGTGCGCGAGAAATATGGATGCGATACCATCCTCTTCTCGCCGGAGTTCCTGCGCGAGAGCAAGGCTTTGTACGATAACCTCTACCCGAGTCGTATCATTGTGGGTACGGTATTGGATGACGCACGCTTAGTAAAGGCGGCAGAGCGTTTTGCTGCGCTGCTCAAAGAAGGCGCTATCAAAGAGGACGTGGAGGTTCGTATCATGGGCTTGACGGAAGCGGAAGCGGTGAAGCTGTTCGCCAACACCTATCTGGCGCTGCGCGTGAGTTACTTCAACGAACTGGACACCTACGCGGAGATGAAAGGACTGGACACGCAAGCGATCATCGACGGCGTGTGTCTGGATCCGCGTATCGGCACGCACTATAACAACCCCTCGTTCGGTTATGGCGGTTACTGCCTGCCGAAGGACACGAAGCAGTTGCTGGCCAACTACGAGGACGTGCCGGAGAACCTGATCGAGGCGATCGTGGAATCGAATCGTACGCGTAAGGACTTCATTGCCGACCGCGTACTCGCCAAAGCCGGGTACTACGACTATTACCACAAGGGCGATTTCGATGCCACGCAGGAGAAGAACTGTACCATCGGTGTCTATCGTCTGACGATGAAGTCGAACAGCGATAACTTCCGTCAGTCTTCTATCCAGGGCATCATGAAACGCGTGAAAGCCAAGGGTGCGCAGGTGATCATCTACGAACCGACGCTGGAGAATGGAACGACGTTCTTTGGTAGCGAAGTGGTGAACGATTTGGCGCAATTTAAACTTCGCAGTCAGGCTATCATCGCCAATCGCTATGACGCGGTGCTGGATGACGTGCAGGAAAAAGTGTATACGAGGGATATATTCCGTCGCGATTAGGGATTAGCGAATTAGGGATTAGTGGCGGAGAAGATCGAACATATCGGGAAGCGCGAGATAGCGTGGAGCTATGCGGGCACGGCGTTCATGATTGGCGCGGGTGTGCTTCTGCTCCCATTCATCCTGCATAAGATGCCGCAGGAGACGGTAGGAATCTGGAATATTTTCCAGACCATCACATTCCTTGTGACCCTACTCGATTTCGGCTTCCGTCCTTCTTTTGCACGTAACATCAGTTACATCTTCTCCGGAGTCAAGAGTCTGCAGCGGGAAGGCGTGGCGCATACGACGGCAGATGCAGCAGTCGATTACGGTTTGCTCAAAGGCACGCTGATCGCCATGCGTCGTTTCTACCGCTGGATAGCCATCGGTGTGTTTGCACTCTTGGCGACGGGTGGTACGGCGTATTTCTACTATATTCTGCAGAAATACTCGGGCGATTGGCAAGACGCGATGATTGCGTGGCTGTTGCTTATCGCCATCAACTGCTACAACCTCTACACGCTTTATTACGAAGCGTTGCTGTTGGGCAAAGGCTACGTCAAGCGGAGTCAGCAGATCATGATCCTGGGTCAAGCGGTGTATGTCGGTTTGGCGATCGGCTTGATCTATGCCGGTTTCGGTTTGACGGCCATTGTGGGCGCACAACTCATCTCCACCATCATTCGTCGGGTGTTCACCTATCGTGTGTTCTTCACCAAGGAGTTGAAAGCCCGTCTGAAAGAGGTGGAGCCTAACGAACCCAAGGACATCCTGGGTGCCATCACGCCGAATGCGGTGAAGATCGGTTTGACGCAATTAGGTGGTTTCCTGGTGAACAAATCCGCTATCCTGATCGGTTCCGCTTTCCTGACGCTGGAGGAAGTGGCATGCTACGGCATCACGATGCAGGTGATGGATATTCTGGCACGTTGCGCGACGGTTATTTACCAATCGTACCTGCCGAAGTTGGCGCAATGCCGCTCGGAGAACGATATCCCGGGGCTCAGGCGCTATTACCAAGTCTGTATTGGCAGTCTGTTAGCAGTCTATGTAGCGGGAGGTGTTGCGTGGCTTCTGCTGGGCGAATGGGCGTTGAACCTGATTGGCAGTCAGACGCATTTTGTGCCGGCTACGATGTTGCTGGTAATGCTGTTCATCAGTACACTGGAGCATAACCACGCGGTGTCAGCAGGCTTTATCATGGCGGACAATAAGATTCCGTTCTTCATTCCGTCTCTTGTGAGCGGTGCGGCTACGGTGCTGTTGCTTTGGATTTTCCTGGATCCGTTGCATATGGGCATCTGGGGATTGATTCTCGCGCCGGGTATCGCGCAGTTGGCGTATCAGAACTGGAAATGGCCGAGTGTAGTCATCAAAGAACTATGGGGAAAATGAGATAATGATACCCTACTTGCTATACATATTCATGACGCTGATTCTCGCTATCATTTTTGACAAGCGAGAGGATAGTCGTCCGAAGCGCGTATGGTATCGTATCACATGCCTATTCCTCATTCTGCTTGCCGGGTTCCGCAACGGAGTCGGAGGAGATACCCTCTCTTATATGGCAGAATACGAGGATGCATGGGATAGTTTCGGGAATCTCAGAGAGTTCATCAGCGACAGTCTGTTCAGACAAGGCCGCATGCCGTTATGGTCAATGATTTTCACGACCTGCCGGTATTTCTTTGAGTCCTTTTATGTCTTCCAGTTATTGCACGCCATCCTGTTGAATGTCACCTTCTTTTATGTGTTTAAGAAGTATAGTAAGCATATTTTCCTTTGTGCACTGGTGTATGGTTTAACCGGTTATTTCTTCTTATTCAATACCGAAGTACTCCGTGAGAGTTTGGCTATTGTATGCGCCATTATGGCGATTCTTTACTTTGTAAAGCGTAATTATATCGGCTATGTGGTGTTAGCAATCTGCGCCATACTCTTTCATGCCTCTGCAGCCATTTTACTGGTTTTCCCGTTGATGCGGTTTATTCCGATTCATTACCTGACTCTTGCGGCAGGGCTTGTGCTGTCTTTTGTCATCTGGTTCTTAAGTGACACAATTGTATCCCATCTGCCGTCTTCTATCGTCATGAGCGATTCGTCTCTGGCGCAGAAGGTGGTGCACTATTCCGATATCAAGAGTAATATCTTCGGTTTTCTGGAATATGCCTTGGAATACATCTGCTTCCCCTATTTCATTATGTATTATGCGTACACGAGGGAGGAAGACGATACGTATAAAACGGAGCAGCAACAGTTCATTGCCTTCGTCCTGACCATCGGTGTACTATCTGCCGGTATCAACGGCTTTGCACGTATCCGCAATTACGGCGCCATCTTTTATATTATCGCGTTGGCTGATTTTATCCATTTATATGTTCATCAGCCCAAGTACCTGTTCCTTACCCGAAGCATGGTACTGGCCTGTACGATTTATTTCTTCTCCAAGTTCTACCTGGCCTATTACCCGTATTCCGATCGATATCACTATGAGTTTTATTTCCCATATACGTCCATTGTTGATGACGAATACCAATATGAATACCGCTATGAGATGCATGCGGAATCCACAGTGATCAACAAAGATAATAGTACTCGATCCCATTAACGCATGAAGACCCTTTTTTCCATATTGCTTCCTACGTATAAGCGCCGCTACCTCCAAGAATGCATCGACAGCATCCTGGGACAGACATACACCGGCTGGGAACTGATCATTGTGAACGATGCATCGCCGGAGGATATCGACAGCATCGTGCAGCAATATGATGATCCTCGGATTCGCTATTATAAGAATGCGCAAAATTTCGGAGCGGTACGATTGGTGGAACAATGGAACCATTGTCTTAGTTATGCCCAAGGAGAATACGTGCTATGTATAGGCGATGACGACCGGTTAATGCCGGATTGTCTCCATACGTATGCGCAACTGATTAGCCGTTATCCGGAAGTGGACATCCTGCATGGTCAAACGGATCTGATTGATGAGAACGGCGAACTGATAGAACACACAGCGCCTCGTCCGGCTTTCGAATCCGCGATGAGCCTGCTCTATCACCGCACTAAGAATATCTATCGGCATCAATACATAGGGGATTTCTGCTATAAGACAGCTCCGCTCCAAGCGCGAGGCGGCTACTATGATTTGCCTTTAGCCTGGGGAAGTGATGACATATCCGCCATCGAGGCAGCTGCTGCACACGGTATTGCCAACACGCAGGAAGTGGTCTTCCAATACAGGCAAAACCGGTTTACTATCTCCAGCAGTAAGAATGTCTGCACGAAGCTCAAAGCCATTCGCACGGAGACTCAATGGAAGCGGCATTTCCTGCAGACACCTCAAACCGACTCGCAAGACGAGCTGTATCGGCTCCAATTGAAAAAAGAACTTTGGGCATATAGTTTGAAGAAATGCTATAATGTCCTAATGAAAGCTTATTATAGTCATAAATGAACAAGCGAATACTCATAGATGCTTCCGGTGTGGATATCACCAAGCCAAGCGGAGGAGCCTATTGCGTGAAAGCGTATATAGAGGTGTTGTTATCGCTTTATCCGGGACGAATCGATGTCGTCTGTCCGAAAGAGTTTCATATATCCGATCAGCGGTTCCGCACCATTCCTGTAGGACAGCGAACGATGGTTCAAAAAGCGGTGCAAACGCTGAAAGGACATGTCTATCGCGGTGCTGAAACGATCATCAACCTGCTTAAGGCGCATTCGGATGAGTATGCTTGCGTATTCTTTAACGGAGGCGTACTCGCCAGTTCGGTGCTACAGCGGATACAAGATCTGGATGTGGTCAAGATTGTGCTGCACCATAATTTTGAATCGGAGTACCATATGGACAGCCGCACGCTGTTCACGCTCAAAGGAAGAACGGATAAATGGATCAGGCATTTAGAGCGACGCGCCTATCGCTTGGCGGACATCAACCTCTTCCTTACCGAGCAAGACCAACAACTGTTTGAGCGTACTTACGGTGAGCGAGACAATAATTATGTATCGGGGATCTTCGAGCCTGACGATGAGCGGTTCCCTGTGATGGAATCGAACGCTCAGAGTGCCGTGATCACGTGTTCGTTAGGCAGCGAACAGAACAAACGTCCTTTGCTTCGGTTCATGCAGCATTTCTATCCCCTCTTCCATCGTGCTCTTCCTCAATGGCAATTACATATCATGGGACGCAACCCGAGTCCGGAAATCATGGAGATAGAAAAGACGTATCCGAATGTAACCATCACACCCAACCCCGCTAACATCAATGAGTTAGCGGCACAGAGTGCGATTTACATATGCCCGATGGATTCCGGTGGAGGACTGAAACTGCGCATGATGGATGGTCTTCGTGCCGGTCAGCCGATACTCACCCATATACGTGCTGCACGAGGCTACGATGCGTTGGCGAACGAACCCTTCTTCCAGACCTACGACGATGAAGCTTCGTTTATCCACGGCTTGGAAGCCATCCTGAAATATCAGAACACAACCCCTTCATACAGGGCGGACATACAAAACAAATATTACGCTGCTTTCTCTTTTGAGCAAGGCAAGCACACACTACAAAACATATTGGCGGACAAACTATGATACTGCACATCGCACCGGATTATATCAACAAGCCTCTCTATCATCGCTTATTGGAGGCATTAGCATCGCATGACATTGCCAAAGCGCAATATGTCTATGCGTGCGATAACACGGGGCATACGTCGCAAGTCGTGCCGGACAATGTGCATGTAGTGGATCGCTCTTTCTCAGTGTTAGAACGACTCCTGTTCTTCCCCAAGCAACGCTATCTGTTGCGGGATATCGAATCGGTGGTGCCGTTCCAAGACGTACAGTTGATACACGCCCACACGCTGTTCTCCAGCGGATACATGGCCTATCGGCTGCATAAGAAATACGGTATCCCGTATATTGTGGCGGTGCGTAATACGGATGTGAATGTGTTCTTCAAGCACATGCCGCACCTTCGTTCGCTGGGACAACGAATTGCCGCACATGCACAGAAGATCATCTTCATCTCTCCGGCATATGAGAAACAGGTAATAGGCAAATACCTGCCCGAGGAGTTGGTGAAGAAAGCTGTCGTTATTCCAAATGGAATAGATCGGTTGTTTTTGGAGCATACTTCCCATCATGCGCTTTCTCAAACCATCCGGATGATTTACGTGGGACGTATGGAGAAAGCCAAGAACGTGCATACGATTATTAAGGTGGCTGACACGCTGCGCCAAGAAGGGTTACCGGTTCGATTGTGTCTGGTGGGAAGCATGACCGATCCTTCCTACGAGGCGCTCATGGAGGCACGCAAGGACTATATCGAATGGCACGACCAGTGCGGCAAAGAGCAAGTGATGGACTACTTGCGGCAAAACGATATATTTATTATGCCTTCTTTTGTGGAAACTTTTGGTCTGGTGTACGCGGAAGCCATGAGTCAGGGCTTACCGGTACTCTACACACGCGGACAAGGTTTTGACGGATTCTTCCCGGAAGGAGAAGTGGGTTATAGCGTTTCGCCAACCGACATAGCAGATATAGCAGACAAAGTCAAACGTATCGTTCGGGATTATGACGGACTCTCCGCACACTGCGTGCTATGCGCAAAGCGGTTTGACTGGCAACAAATAGCCCGGGAATATACCACTATTTATCAAACTATCATACCCCATGGAACTCGTTAGTATCATCATGCCCGCCTATAACTGCGAGAAATATATCGCAGAAGCCATCCGCAGTGTGCGCGCCCAGACGTACACCGTATGGGAGTTGCTCATTGTGGACGACTGTTCGACGGACAACACGGCTGCTATCATCGCCTCTTTTGACGACCCGCGTATCGTCTACCGGTGCAATAAGCACAACATGGGTGCGGCGCTGACGCGCAATGAGGCACTGCGTATCGCAAAAGGCGAATACATCGCGTTCCTGGACGCTGACGATCTATGGGCAACGGATAAACTGGAGAAGCAGATCCGGTTTATGCAGGACAACGGATATGACTTCACCTATACGGCTTTCCGGCGAACGGACAAACCGCTCCGAATTGCGGGCCCCAAACATGTCACCAAATGGGGAATGTACGCTTTCTGCTGGCCTGCCTGCCCCACCGTGATGTACAAGCGGGAGAAAATAGGGCTGATACAGATAACGGATTTGCGCAAGAACAACGATTACGCGATGTGGTTGCATGCGATACAAAAAGCGGACTGCTATCTGCTGGACGAAGAACTGTTCTTCTATAACAAACATGCCGGTTCTGTCAGCGATGCGAAAATAGCCGTGCTGTTAGGATGGCATTACCGCTTATGGCGGCAGGAAATGAATTGTTCACCGATCATGGCATCGTTCTACACTGCGCTCAATGCCGTTTTCGGACTATATAAGAAAATACGATATATCAAAAAATCGACTGACATATGTTACTGAAATGGCTTTTTGATAGACTCATGGCGCTGATTGGCCTACTCTTCCTCTGGCCGGTGTTGCTCATCGTAGCCATCCTGATCAAGTGCCAAATGCCCGGACCGGTGCTGTTTGTGCAACCCCGCGTAGGAAGAAACGGCCAATTGTTCAACTGCCATAAGTTCCGCTCGATGACGGTCGGGCACGGAGGCAGCAGCGTGAGTGTGGCCGGAGAAACACGTATCACGCCCCTCGGCGCCAAGTTACGCAAATACAAACTCGATGAACTGCCGGAGTTATGGGATGTGCTGATCGGCACGATGTCTTTTGTGGGACCACGACCGGATGTGCCGGGGTATGCCGACAAACTGCAGGGAGAAGATCGAATCGTCCTCACCCTTCGTCCGGGTATCACAGGACCGGCAACCCTCAAATACCGCAACGAAGAGGAACTGCTGGCTACCGTCAAAGATCCAATTCGATACAACGATGAGGTGATCTATCCCGATAAAGTGCGAATCAACCGCTACTACGCGGAGCACTATTCGTTCATCAAAGATATACAAATGATTTTTTGTACCGTTTTGGGCAAACATATGACTTACAACAACGAAATAATATAACCTTATTATGGAACGGAAAACAATATACTTGTGTCTCGCTCATATGTCCGAAGAGGGACTGGAGCAGAAGTACATCAAAGAGGCGTTTGATACCAATTGGGTAGTGCCTCTGGGACCGAATGTGAATGCGTTCGAGAAAGACTTGGAAGACTTCGTGGGTCAGAACAAGAAAGTGGTGGCTTTATCAGCCGGTACGGCTGCAGTGCATCTGGCGCTGATCGGTTGCGGTGTAGGTGCCGGCGATGAGGTGTGCGTGCAGAGTTTCACCTTCTGCGCCAGTTCCCACCCCATCAAATACCTCGGTGCGACACCGGTGTTCATTGACTCGGAGAAAGATAGCTGGAACATGGATCCGGAACTGCTCGAGCAAGCCATCCTGGATCGCAAAGCCAAAACAGGTAAGTACCCCAAAGCTATCGTGCCGGTAGCCCTCTACGGCATGCCGTACGACTGCACCCGCATCATGGCGATCGCCGACAAATACGGTATTCCGGTAGTGGAGGATGCGGCCGAAGGATTCGGTAGTCGTTTCCAAGGACAGGTACTCGGTACGTTCGGCAAATACGGTGTACTCTCGTTCAACGGCAATAAGATGATTACCACCTCCGGTGGAGGTGCACTCATCTGTCAGGACGACGAGCAGAAGAACAAGATCATGTGGTACGCCACCCAGGCTCGCGAGGCCTATCCGTACTACCAGCACGAAGAGATCGGATATAACTACCGCATGTCCAATATCTGTGCCGGTATAGGTCGCGGACAGATGGCGATTGTCAATGACCATATTGCCCACCACAAGCATGTGCAAGCACGTTATGCGGAGTTATTGAAAGATGTGCCGGGTGTTCATCTGCATGAAGCCCCCAACGCCGATTACGATGCCAACTACTGGCTCTGCACCATCACCATCGATCCTTCAGTCCGAATCAAAGGACAGGAGAATGCCTACAAAGAGGTGATCAAAACGGCTGTAGGCGGTGCGGCAGGTGTGATCCATCAAGTGGATAGTCCCACGACTGACTGCCAACCGAATGACAACGTCGAAGCGCTGCGCGTCTATATGCTGGAGCGTAAGATCGAAGCGCGGCCGGTTTGGAAACCGATGCATAAACAACCCGTCTATGCCGATTGTCCGGCGTACGTCAACGGAGTCAGTGAAGCCCTGTTCAAAATCGGCATGTGTCTGCCGGCAGGACCGATGGTGACGGATGAAGACATCGAGTATATTGTGGAATCCATTAAAAGTGCAATAGAGAAATAACAAACATATGGAAAGAAGAGTAAGAGTTCGTTTTGCGCCATCTCCAACCGGCGCACTGCACATTGGCGGTGTTCGTACCGCGTTGTATAACTATCTTTTTGCCCGTCAGCACGGGGGTGACATGCTCCTTCGTATCGAAGATACGGACAGCACCCGTTTCGTGCCCGGAGCAGAAGAATACATCCTCGAAGCCCTCGATTGGCTGGGTATTGGTATTGATGAGGGTCTTCGCATGCGCAACGGTCAGATTGAAGCCGTAGGCTCGCACGGCCCGTACAGACAGAGTGAGCGCCGCGAGATATACCATCAGTACGTCAAGCAACTGCTCGATTCGGGGCATGCGTATATCGCATTTGATACGCCGGAAGAGTTGGAAGCCAAGCGTGCGGAGATACCGAATTTCCAATACGATGCCCGTACACGTATGCAGATGCGTAACTCGCTGACTATGCCGGCAGAGGAAGTGAAACGTCTCGTGGACGGTGGAGAGAAATACGTCGTTCGTTTCAAAGTGGAACCCGACGAGGATGTGCATGTGCATGATCTGATTCGTGGCGAGGTAGTGATCAACTCGAACATCCTCGATGATAAGGTGCTCTATAAATCCGCCGATGACCTGCCTACCTACCACCTCGCCAATATCGTTGATGACCATCTGATGGAGATCTCGCACGTCATCCGTGGTGAGGAATGGTTGCCTTCTGCCCCACTCCACGTGCTCCTTTACCGTGCGTTCGGTTGGGCGGACACCATGCCTGAGTTTGCACACCTGCCGTTGCTGCTCAAGCCCGACGGAAACGGTAAACTCTCCAAGCGTGACGGCGATCGACTCGGTTTCCCGGTCTTCCCGCTCGAGTTCCACAACCAGAAAGACGGTACCGTATCCAGCGGTTATCGCGAATCCGGTTATCTGCCGGAGGCAGTGATTAACTTCCTGGCGCTCCTTGGCTGGCACGGAACAGGAGATCAGGAACTATACACGATGGATGAACTGATCAAAGAGTTCTCGCTCGACCGTGTATCCAAATCCGGTGCCAAATTCGACTATGAGAAAGGCAAATGGTTTAACCATCAATACCTGCAACTCCGTAGCAATGAGGAATTAGCTCAGATGTTCCTGCCCACGCTCCTGGCTAATGGCATCGAGCATCCCGATATGAACATGGTAGCGACCGTTGTAGGCCTTACCAAAGATCGTGTTAATTTCGTTCCGGAACTGTGGGAACAGACGAATTTCTTCTTTGTTGCCCCCACCGAGTACGATGAGAAATCCCTCAAAAAGCGTTGGAAAGAAGACTCTCCGCGTCATATGACGGAGTTACTCGAGGTGCTAGAGAATGCACCTGCATGGGATGCAGAGACCTTGGATGGCATCGTGATGCCTTGGATTGAAGCACACGAATACGGCGTCGGCATCGTGATGAACGCCTTCCGTATCTGTCTGGTTGGCGCTGCTCGCGGCCCGCATATCTGGGCGATCACCGATGTCCTCGGCAAAGAGGAAACCCTGGCACGAGTACGTGCCGCTCTGAAAATCCTAGGATAACCTAGGAAGACCTATGTCCCCCCGCGAAGCGTTGAAAATATATTTCTGCTACGATGATTTCCGACCCCTTCAGTCGGAGATCGTCGAGTCGGTTTTGACGGGTCGCGACACACTCGCCCTGATGCCTACGGGAGGTGGTAAGAGTATCTGCTTTCAGGTACCTACCCTCGTCATGGCGCAGGACAATCCCAACAAACGGCTCTGTCTTGTCATCACGCCCCTTATTG
The DNA here is from genome assembly GCA_946187555.1 of uncultured Bacteroidales bacterium. Taxonomy (GTDB): domain Bacteria; phylum Bacteroidota; class Bacteroidia; order Bacteroidales; family Paludibacteraceae; genus Colicola. The sequence goes on along the minus strand of CAMHQP010000015.1, from coordinate 1,825 downwards.
CGCTCATGCGGGATCAGGTAGCGAATCTCGAGGCACGCAATATCCATGCGGCGGCCGTTTATACCGGCATGAGTTGGGATAAACAACGCGTAGCGTTGGATAACTGCCTTTACGGGCCCTACCATTTCCTTTATTGCAGTCCTGAAAGGCTCGAATCGGAAGAGTTCCGTAAACGACTGGCCGACCTGCCTATCGGTTTGATCGCCGTTGATGAGGCGCATTGTATCAGTCAGTGGGGCTACGATTTCCGGCCTTCGTATCTAAAGATAGCCGAGGTACGCGCCTTACTACCCGATGTACCGGTTCTGGCGCTGACAGCTACCGCTACACCCGAGACCATCGAGGACATCCAAGACAAACTCGGATTCCGCGCGCACAATGTCCTACGGAAATCATTCCATCGGGAGAACCTCAACTATATTGTACGCCGCACGGATAACAAACCCGAACAACTCGTGCATATCCTCTCCCGCGTATCGGGTAGCGCAATAGTGTATGTCCGTAACCGCAAGCGTGCGCAAGAACTCGCAGAGTTCCTTCACACGGATTATTATCACGCGGGATTGACTACTAAAGAGCGCAATGAACGTCAAGAAGCTTGGACACGGGGAGACACCCGCGTCATCGTAGCCACAAATGCTTTCGGCATGGGTATTGACAAACCCGACGTGCGGCTGGTGATCCATTATGACCTGCCGTCGCATCTGGAGTCGTATTACCAGGAAGCGGGACGTGCCGGACGTGACGGAGAAACGGCGTATGCCGTCCTGCTCTTCGATCCCCAGCAAGACCCGGCGAAGATCCGCAAACGTATCGTAGATACCTATCCGCCCAAAGAATTCGTAGAGTCCGTCTATCATAAGACGATGGACTTCCTCCAGATAGGTGCAGGTAGTGGTTTAGGCCACCGTTTTGCGCTGCATATTGATCAGTTATGCCACGTCATGAAACTGCCGGTACTCCAAACCTACTCGGCGCTGCATATCCTCACGCAAGCCGGTTATATTGATTTCGAAGAGGAACATGAGACCCAACCGCGCGTGCAGATTCTCGTGCCACGGCATCAACTCGGGGACTATAATCTCTCCCGCGAACAAGAGGAGTTACTCGATGTCCTCATGCGCTCTTATTCCGGTATCTACACCGACCTGCAATACGTCCGCGAGGCAGATGAAGTAGGCAATCACCAATCACCAATCACCAATCACCAATTATTAGTCTCTTTGGCACAAAGAGGACTAATCACCTACATCCCCCGTTCCATCGGGTGCAGCCTAACTATGACAAACGAGCGACAGACAGAGATCTATCTATCGCCCGCTATCTTCGAGCAGCGCCAAGCGCGCTTTATCAGTAAGATTCAATCGATGCTCGAGTACGCCGAGCAGAATCAGTTCTGCCGTGAGCAGTTACTCCTCGCTTATTTCGGTGAGACTGACGCTGTCGCTTGCGGACACTGCGACGTCTGCCGCAGTCTGGCTGCTGACGCTGTCCGGTAAAGCTTCTTCACCTAAGAGTTCACGCATCTCCGCCATTTCTTCTTCGCTCACAGACTTGCGATCGTTCACACCCATTAGCGGGCCGAAGAACACTTTCAGTAACGCACGTCCGATCACTTTGTTCAGGTTGAACTTCGGACTGCGTGCATCGCCCGTTACCGGCACATCGAGGATGATCATATCCTGCGCGGAAGTGAGCATCCTAAAGCCCGTCCGAACGGGGATATTCTTATACGGCGCCTTACTAAACTTCTCTTTCTTGCCTACCCGTGGGTGATCAATCACGATCTTGTTCGTGCCGTTCATCTTGCCGCTGACTACGTCCA
>CAMHQP010000014.1 GCA_946187555.1 uncultured Bacteroidales bacterium | reverse complement strand
AACAGACGCTGAACAAGCGGCACACAACGACTCGCATGACCGAGTCCCCAGTTCAAAGGCGCAACGAGAATTTTCATGCAGAGATAGAGACATTATATCCTTTCGCTATCAGCGGCGCAGCAATGGCTTCCATCTCTTTGCGGGAGATCTTAGAAAGGTTTTCTTCCGGCGTCTTGCGGTCGATGACATAGATCATGATCTGCTTCGGGTGGAGTCTATCAACGGCTTGATACCACGCGTTCAACTCTTCGGGTGTCGTATTATCGATGACTTCCCCGTTATGCTCGCCACGCAAGAAACAGGTCTGTAACGTGAAATCTCCGTCGAACTGCTGCAGCCAACCGATGATCGTCTCCACCGTCAGTTGTTCATTCACCGGCAGGTCGATGCGCCGCATCATCGTGTCTGTACCTGCATCGAGTTTGAGGATGCGGTTATCGCACAGCCGCAGCGCTTGTACCACATCCGGGCGCCCTAACTGCGTAGAGTTGGAGAGCACCGACACTTTGGCCTTCGGGCAGTATTGATCCCGCAGCGCGATAGTATCCTCGATGATGCCCAGGAATTCCGGGTGCAAGGTCGGTTCACCATTACCGGAGAACGTGATGACATCAAGACATCTACCATTTTCACATGTACCATTTACCATTTGGCGCAGTTTTTCTTCCAAAGCAGCTTTGACTTCTTCGCGGGTCGGTAACTTCGGATGGTCCACTTTCTCGTTCCAACCGCATTCGCAATAAACGCAGTTGAACGTACACAGTTTATGCTCCAGCGGCATAAGTTCAATACCTAAGCTGGTGCCTAAACGCCGGCTGTGTATCGGGCCATATGCGATTTCATTGAAAAGCATATTCAGATATTGATTACTCGGTTGCCGAGCACCTTACATAGTTCATTCCGCATCGCGAGCAAGTCGGGTTGGTGCTTGAGCAATGCAAACTGCCGTTGTACATCGCCCTTCTCCTGCGCCTCTTTGAGGCCTTGCTCCAAGTCCGCTATTTGTATGTTCACCACCGTCAGTTTGATCTCGAAAAGCAGTTGTGTCACCAACTCACCCATACGCACATCGCTCTCTGTCTTCACGAACTGATAGCGCTCAGCGATCATGTCGATCGCCATCGAACTGATAGCCGGATCGGAATGGAAAGTGAAGAAATGCTCGGCTTTGAAACCCTCCTCTTTGCAATGCGCTTTGTACTCATCGATCATCGTCTGATAGACCGGTACAGGCGGTTGGATCTCATCGTTCTCCAGTGTCCAGATGATTAGTTCGCCTATGGTGTACATCTCGCCGTCCACCTCAATCGGCCGCTCGCCATAACGCACGACAAGTTGCATCAGGTTATAGTAGTTTGCCTCTAAACCGCTGTGCGGTTTGACCGTTTCACTATATGACCCAGTCAGGGCCTCTGTATGATCGGCTTCGCCTGTAAGACCGCTCTCGCTGTAGGGTTCTGCTGGTGCTTCGTTTTTCTTCTCTTCCTTCGCCTTCTCTTCCATTTTCTTCTTACGCAGGTTGATGACCTCTTTGGTCAACACCTGCTCGCTCATATGCAGTCGTTCGGCGCAGTCCTTGACATACACTTGCCGCGTAATGATATCCGGAATGATGGCAATCGACGCTGTGATGTCTTTGATGAGTTCGGCTCGTTTGAAGGGATCGTCCCCGGCGGCTTTGCTGAGTAGTGCCGATTTGAAACGAATAAAATCCGTTTGATGCTCTTCAATATATCGAATGAACTCCGTTGAGTCATGGTTCTGAGCGTAGCTGTCGGGATCTTCGCCGTCGGGCAGTAACACCACCTTCACATTGAAGCCCGCCTCGAGGAACATGTCTATACCTCGCAGGGCTGCATGGATACCCGCCGCATCGCCGTCATAGAGTACGGTGATATTGGACGTGAAGCGCTTGATGAGCCAGATCTGCGGTTTGGTGAGGGCTGTACCACCACTCGCCACGACGTTCTCTATGCCCGATTGATGCATGGAGATGACGTCCATCTGTCCCTCCACGAGGTAACACATATCCGTTCGGGCTATCGACTGCTTGGCTTGGAAAAGGCCGTATAACTCGTTGGTCTTGGAATAGATGATCGAGTCGGGTGAGTTGACATATTTGCCGACGTTGTCTTTCTTCTTGAGGATACGTCCCGCAAACGCCACGGGCTTACCGCTCACCGTAAAAATCGGGAAGATCACGCGGTCACGGAAGCGGTCATAGAGACGTCCGTCTTCGGACTTGCCTACTACACCGACACCTATCTTCGTATCGACGTTATTCGTGATAAACTCCTCTTTGAAGCCCTGTTTCTGCAACTCTTTCGCCAGCGGATTGCCTTTCTCCGGCGAGTAGCCGAGTTGGTACTTGCGAATGATATCATCCCTCAGGCCGCGTTCACGGAAATAACTGAGGCCTATCACCTGTCCTTCCTGCGTGTCCCATAGTTGCTGCTGAAACCATTTATTAGCAAAGTCATTCACCACGAACATCGACTCGCGGTTGTCTTGCCTTTGCTGCTCCTCCACGGTCAACTCGCGGTCTTCGACCTCAATGTGGTATTTCTTGCCTAACTGCTTGACCGCCTCCACGAACGAACACTGCTCTATCTCCATGATGAACTTGATCGCGTGTCCACTGGCGCCGCAGCCGAAACATTTATAGATACCTTTGGACGGACTGACGGTGAACGACCCCGTCTTCTCGTTGTGGAACGGGCATAGGCCAATAAGGTTCGCGCCACGTTTGCGCAACGTGACGTAATCGCTTACGACCTCTTCTATCTTCGCCGCAGCATGTATCCTATCTATGGTCTCGCGGGGTATCATCAGTCTGTATACCAGAAATACATACCTATCTTAATGCTCCACTGATCAAAGCGACCACGTGTATGTACACCGTTGGAGAAATCGGAGTTCTTATACGGATTGATCAGACCGAAGTCATACCCGCCACGCAGGAAATAGCGCTGGTACTGAAAACCTGCGCCTACACCCCAGGTGACATTGATACGTTTGAAAGCGTTTTGCCCCAACGAGCTCTCCGCGTCAATCTTATACGCATCGATGGCATCGCCGTTGACGGTCACCACCTCCCCCGTGATAAAATCTTGGTTCTTCGTATCCTTATGCCAGTCGAGTGTCAGACCGCATTGGATGGTCGGACCCGTATAGAGAATGAGGTAGGTCTCTTTAGCCACCTCGAACTTATACTGCCAGTCCACAAAGAGTTCCAATTCGTTGTAGGTAATCAGTTGACGGTCTTTCGGGTAGTCGCCAAAAGCGGGGTTTCTCGACTCCCAACCGCTGTTATATACACCAAAGGTGTAGTTCAGTCCCATCGAGGCACCGAAACCGGCTGCAAAACTACCGTCATAGACGACACCCACTTTGAAACCATGGAACCGAAGATGATGGCTCAATGAGTCTTTCGTGGAAGGATCATTGACCCGCAAGGTCGGCTGTGCCCAACCGATCTGCATACCAAAACCCTGCTTAGGCAGATCCACGGCAAAAGCGCTCGTCGTCAAACAAATCACAAATAATGTTACAAGATACTTTTTCATATATTCTATCATTCTTTCACTCATTCATTCTTTCACTCTTCACTTTTCTAAACACATCCTTCGCATCCTTCGGCCTACTATCTTCTTCCCAGAAGAACATCGTCAGCTTGTCGGAGCCCTCGGGTATCTGATCCATCGGATAGAGGACACCGGTCGTCTCTTTGGTGAAGCGCATATGATGGATCTTGCGGTTCTCCACATACATGCGGATAAAACTGCTCTCGGTGGTGTTCATCCCCACATAATCGCCGTCATCTTCCTTGGCGTAGTAGATCGTCAAGGCATTACCGTCCGTGTCGATGGTCTTCACCTCGCCGTCTATCAGATAAGCGATCACCTGTTTGCCGCTCATCTGGTTGAAGTACTCCAACGAGTCATGCATCACGCACAACGCGTTTCCTTTGCCGACTGCGTGCTCCACGGCGCCGTTCACGATATAGATCGTGATGCTGTCAGCGGATATCTGTTGGTTCTCTGACCAGCATATCGGATCCGTATAGAGGTGCATGGTTGAGTCCGAACCCAGATAGACCATCGAGTCGCAAGTCATCTGCATGTCGTCGCGGTAAACACGTACGCCGAAGAACGCCCGTGCCCGGCGGTAGGTGCTATCCATGCGGGCACTATCCGTGTAATGCACCTCTTCGGTGAATAAGGTATCGGCATGGATATACGTCCAATGCGCGCTGTCCGACCAATCGATCATCAATGCACTGTCCGTGGCATAACCGCGGCCGTCCTCTTCCCACATCTGACCGTATTCGCCCGTGAGCGTGATCTTCTGCGTCGAGTCACTCATTGACATCTGCCCTAACACCTCACCGAAACCGATGCGTTTGTCATAGAAGATCGTGTCGCCGGTCATCATCTTGCCGTCCACATGATGTACGATTGAGCGGTCGAGCAACATCGAATGCTCATTGGCGGTATTGTACCATCCGCGCGACGAATGGATATCCGTTTCCTCTTCGTAGATGATCTGAGTCGGACTGATGATATCGGCGATCTTCGTGTCCGTGTTATAGAGCAAGGTATCGCTGGTCAAGACGAACTTCGGATTGGTGAGCACCACCTCTTTGCTGAACACCGCCTGACTGGTATTTGGGCGGTAATTGCCGCGTACGGAAACCAACGTATTGAGCGAGTCTTGAATCGTTCCGCCATTGAAATAATACGCCACCTCGGCGAGACGGTCGTAGTTCAGACTGTCGGTCGTCAAGATGGTCGGGTTCTCTTCCGCACGACCATGCACCAAGCGCACATGATTGCGTAGGCGGGCTAACTTGGTATTGCCGTTATAGAACAGTTTGTCACCAAACCCACGCAGCGTGTCGCCTTGTACGAACCGCACATGACCGAACGCGTCCAGTGAGTTGGTGTTCTCATAGAAATACGCCGAGTCGCAGTACATCAACGCATCCTCGTGACGAAAAACCACATCTCCTTTTAGGATCTGTGCATCCGCTATACGCTCTTGGTCAAAAAGGAGATTCTGTGCCTTCTCCAGATAGACCATCGTTTGAAGTAATATGAGGATTAGTGTACCCATCCGGGATATTCGAAGTCACAACCTTGCCATTCAGGGTCGATCTGCACAAAAGTAGTCTTCTGCTTCTTGAGAATCCAATCGTGAAGAAAATCTGCACTCAGTTTCTGCTCCAGCATGGCCTTGATAGCCTGGAAGTCATCGGTGAGGTTAGCGCGGTGGATATCCGTCTTCTTCGCTACGCGTACGATAGCGCACACCTCACGGTTCTTCGCTTGATCCATCATCACAAACGGCTGCGAGATATCACCCTCGTTGAGCATGTATATCTGCTTGGCGATCTCCGGCGCCAGGTCTTGATACTCGAACCGACTGCTGCCGGTGTTGGGGTTGATCATCAGACCGGCGTTCATCACGGTGTTCTTGTCTTCGGAGAAACGGATCACCGCCTGCTCGAACTGCAGACTGTCCGATACGATCAGTTGACGAATCGAGTCCAGGCGCTCGATAGCGCGCACTTTGTCCGTGGCACTAACGCGCGGACGGAGCAGAATATGACGGCAGTTGATACGCTCGCCTTTCTTCTCGATGAGTTGGATGATATGAAAACCATATTCGGTCTGTACGATACGACTCACACGCTTGGGGTCGTTGAGATTAAACGCCACCTCGGCGAACTCGCTCACCAACTGCCCCTTGCCAACAAAACCCAACTCACCGCCGCGCTTGGCACTCTCCGTGTCCTCCGAATAGAGGCGGGCGAGCATAGCGAAGTCGGCACTGCCGTTCTGTACGCGCTCTGTGAACTCACGCAGACGTTGCTTGATGCGCTCGGTCTCCTCCACCGGTACGGGCGGTTCAAAACTCAGTATCTGCACCTCTACCTGTGCCGGCATCATCGGGATCGAATCAGCAGGCAGCGAGTTGTAATAACGCCGTATATCCGCCGGCGTGGGTTTGATACCCGACGTCAGTTTCTGCTGCATCTGTTGGATGATCATCTGGTTGCGCACCGTGGTCATCATCTCCTCGCGGATCTCACTGCTGGTCTTGCGGAAATACTCCTCCATCTTCTCCTTCGAGCCGATCTGGTTGATGTAGTAGTTCATTCGCATATCGACTTGGTGACTCACACTCGACTCATTCGCCTCGACGGAGTCGATGATGGCTTGGTGCAGAAACAGTTTCTGTATTGCCAACTGCTCGGGGATGACACAATACGGATCGCCGTTAATGGTCTGTCCCTCGTATTGCGCACGCAAACGCTCTTCCTCTACCTCACTGCGTAAGATAGCCTCATCGCCTACCACCCAGATCACCTCATCGATCACTCCTTGGGCATGGGTAACTACCGCTCCGAAAAGGAGCAGTCCCATAACCCATAACCTATAACCCATAACCTTTATCTTACTCATAGAATTTTATTTTCCGATCTTGAATTGCTTCGTTATAAATGCGTTCACGCTCTTTCTGCAGGAACTCCACCTGACGCGTAGCGAGAACAATCTTCTCTATCTGCGGACGGGCGTACTCCAGCGGCATCTGTTCGCCACGTAAGTGCTTATCCGTCACCTGCAGCAGGTAGGTCTTCACCGAATCCGCAAACTCGATCTGGTTCTTGTTCTTCAATGCGTTCTCCAGTTCGGCACGCTCCACCGGCAACTGCGCCAAGAGCTCGGTCGCGGTCATCCATTTATCCAGGAAGAGTTCGTACCCGCTGGCGTTCTGATACGCATATTTCTCAAGTTTGTCCAACTCCTGCTTGGCCATGTACCCGCGCAGTTTGTCGGATTTGGGTGCATCCTTCGGGATGATGACCAACATACCTTTCACGATACTCTCGTCTAACTTAAACCGCTCGGGCATCTGTCCATATAACTGCGCCACGGTCGAGTCCGCTACGTCCTTCGACATACGCCGATCGATGAGATACTCCTCGTAGGCATGTACGTAGAGCGCGCGACGGTAATCCTCCACCTGCTGCTCGATCGCACTGCTGGTACGCGACTTGGCGTTGTCGTAGATCAACACGTCTTTTGCCCACTGACTGATATATTGCTGCGCCACGCGTATGCTGTCTTCCGAGCTTAAGCCGACCGTCAGCGAGTCAAGGGTTGAACGGTACAGGTATTGCCCGTTCACTTCGACGGCTGCACCGGACTGATTTTTCTTCTCATATGCCGCACAACTGACGAGCAAAAAAGATGCCAATACCGATATTACTATTCCTATCTTTCTCATAAAATTCATAAATTGCGTGCAAAATTACAAAATTTCTTGCATATATGCAAATTTTTTAGTACTTTTGCAGCCCGAAAAGACAAACAAACTCATTTTATGTTTATCATCGGCATTGCGGGCGGTACCGGCTCGGGAAAAACAACGGTAGTCAGAAAACTCATTGAGCGTCTTCCGAAAGGCGAAGTGGTAGTTATCCCCCAAGACTCGTATTACAAGGACAGCAGTCACGTTCCGGTAGAGGAGCGTCAGAACATCAACTTTGACCATCCCGATGCCTTCGATTGGGATCTGCTGACCAAGCATATCGCCATGCTCAAAGAGGGTAAACCCATCGAGCAACCGATTTATTCGTACATCACCTGCACGCGTTCGGAAGAGACCGTTCATATCGAGCCGAAGGAGGTGATTGTGGTGGAAGGTATTATGGCGCTGCGTGAGCCGAAAATGCGCGACCAAATGGATCTGAAGATATTCGTGGATGCCGATGCCGATGAACGTCTTATCCGCGTTATGAAGCGCGATGTCATCGAGCGTGGTCGTACAGCCGAGCAGGTTATCGAGCGTTACAAACGCGTGCTCAAACCGATGCACGAGCAGTTCATCGAGCCCTGCAAACGTTTTGCCGATGTCATCGTGCCGCAAGGCGGGCATAACAACGCCGCCATCAACATGCTTTCCAAATTCGTCAAGCAGCAACTGCGCGAGCATTGATGTTTTTCCAATTATTTTGGACATATCTCAAGATCGGCACTTTCACCCTTGGTGGAGGTTATGCCATGTTACCTCTTATCCAACGCGAGGTAGTTGATCGGCAGGGTTGGATTGACGAAGAGGAGTTTTTGAATATGATCGCCTTAGCACAAGCGGCACCGGGACTGATAGCCGTTAACTCCGCTATCTTCATTGGTTGGCGCGTAGGCGGTTGGCGGGGTGTATGCGGTGCGGTCTTAGGTGCGGTACTTCCCTCTTTCCTTATCATTCTCGCGATCGCGATGGTCTTTCAGGACTGGAAAGAACAGCCGGCTGTGGAAGCCGCTTTCAAAGGTATTCGTCCGGCGGTGGTCGCATTGATCGCTGCACCGCTGTTTAAGATGGCTAAGTCCGCCAAGATCAGTTGGATCACCGCCCTCATTCCCATCGCCGCAGCACTTCTTATCTGGCTGGGACATGTGAACCCAGTTTGGGTCATTTTAGCAACTATCGTATTGACATTATGCTCTATCTGGCTCTTTTCCTATCGTTCTTCAAAATAGGCCTGTTCGGTTTTGGCGGCGGCTTAGCGATCCTCTCTCTCATCCAGATGGAGGTAGAGAGTCATGGTTGGATGAGTCAGCAGGAGTTCGTGGATATCGTGGCGGTTAGTCAGGTTACCCCGGGTCCGATCGGTATCAACTGCGCGACGTACGTCGGTTATACCGCCGCGGGTTTCTGGGGCAGTGTATTGACTACGACGGCGATTGTGCTACCGAGCCTTATCATCATGCTCAGTATCTGCAAGGCGTATTTCTGGCTCAGCCATAAGTTCCAAGGCAATCCGTATTACGAGCAAACGCTTCGTATGCTGCGTTTCACGGTGATCGGTCTGGTAGCGTCGGCGGCATTGATGCTTATCAAACCCACCAATTTCATTGATGCTACCAGTTGGATCATCTTCGCTGTAGTAGCCGCCCTGACTATTCTGCCGAATTTCGCAAAAAATAAAGTGACCGAAGTCATCAGTCACCCTATTTTACTCATCGTTCTTGCCGGCGTTGCCGGTTATTTCATCTACGCTTAAGCTCGTTCTAATTTCGCATGCGTGAGCAGTAGCGTCTTCGTGCCTTGGGTATCGAAGCGGATCTCTATTTTATCGTTCTCCGTCACCTCATCGCGATAGACGCGCAGGACGGTACCGATGCCGAAGACGCGATGGGAGACTCGGTCGCCTTCCTTCCATGAGGAGGCAATAGGCGTCTGCGCTTCTCTAACAGGCGTAGCTGGAACACTAGGCGTCCCAGGAATACTAGGAATACTAGGAATACTAGGAATACTAGGAATACTAGGGATCCTAGGGGTAGTAGGTTCTTTCGGACGCGTGAGTTCAAAGAACTGGCGGTCGATATCATTGAGGAAACGGCTCGGCGAAGCAAAATTGAAGGTGCCGTTGCGGAAGCGCTGGCGCGCAAACGACAGATGGCACTGCTCCATAGCACGCGTGATAGCCACATACAACAGACGTCGCTCTTCTTCGACCTCGGAGGGCTTGATAGCGAACTGCGAAGGGAAGAGGTTCTCTTCCAATCCGACGATGAACACCACGGGGAACTCGAGTCCCTTGGCGGCATGGACGGTCATCAGTGTTACGCGCTCCGACGTGTCCGTCAGGTTCTCGTCCTGATCGGTCTGCAGACTGATCTCCGAGAGGAAATCGGTGATCGGCGTATAGTCGATGCCCTCGTTGACACGCTGCTCCACGAACTCGCGGATGGCGTTGAGCAACTCCTGCACGTTCTGCGCACGGTCGATACCCTCTTGCGAGCGATCTAGCGCCAAGGCGGTCATCACGCCCGAGGTACGCAGCACCATCTCCGTGAACGCATAGGCATCCATCGTCTCGCTCTGTTCACTCAGTCCGTCCATGTACGCCGCAAAAGCCTGCAGTTTCTTGATGATGCCGGCATTGCTGATATCCAAGCCGGTTTCTTCCGGATTGCGCATCACGTCGAGGTAGGGTTTATGGTGCTCAATGGCGTTGAGCGAGACTTTCTTCATTGTCGTCTCACCGATACCGCGTCCCGGAAAACCGACGATACGCAACAGCGCTTCGTTATCGCGCGGATTGACCGCCAGACGCAAGTAACCGAGCGCATCCTTGATCTCCTTGCGCTGGTAGAAAGAGGTACCGCCGTAGATACGATAAGGGATATTGAGTTTGCGTAACTCATTCTCGATCACACGGCTCTGCGCATTGGTGCGGTAGAGCACGGCGAACGAGTCGTAGCCTTTATGCTTCTGACGCTGAATAGCCGTTGCCACCCCAAGCGCCTCGGTGCGATCATCCATATAGGGCTGCAAGTGCAGCGGTTGCCCCTGCTCCTTCTCCGAATAAACGGTCTTCTCTATCTGGTGCACGTTTTTATGAATGAGCGAATTGGCGGCATTGACGATGGTCTGTGTGGAGCGGTAGTTACGCTCAAGTTTGAAGAGTTTGGCATCGGGGTACTGCTGCCGGAAATTGAGGATGTTGCGTATATCCGCTCCGCGGAAGGAGTAGATGGATTGCGCATCATCGCCCACGACGCAGATATTGTTCTGCGGCTCAGCGAGGGTCTTGACCAAGAGGAACTGGATATAGTTCGTATCCTGGTACTCATCGACTAAGATATACTGGAACTGCGTCTGTATCCGTTCGCGCACCTCCGGGAAAGTGCGCATGAGCACGAGCGTGTTGATAAGCAGGTCATCGAAGTCCATCGCGTTGGCTGCGCGCAGACGCACCTGGTACTGCTCATAAACGGTCATCATCTCGTACATACGTGCCTCGCGGTCTTCACGCAGCAGTTGTGTGTTCGCCCCGTACTGTGCCGGACTGACACCGCTGTTCTTGAGCATGGATATACGCGCTTGTACAGCACCGGGTTTGTAGATCTTCTCGTCCAACCCGCGTTCCTTGCAGATGGCTTTGAGCACCGATTTGCTATCGGTGGTGTCGTAAATCGTGAAGTCACGCGTGAAGCCCAACTTATCCGCTTCCGGCCGCAGCAGCTTGGTGCACACGTGATGGAAGGTACCCATCATAAGGTAGCGAGCTTCTTCGCCCACGAGTTTCTGGATACGCTCTTTCATCTCGCGTGCGGCTTTATTGGTGAAGGTGAGCGCCATGATACGGCTCGCCGGCACGCCTTGCTGCAATAGGTACGCGATACGATAGGTCAGCACGCGGGTCTTGCCCGAACCGGCACCCGCCACAATGAGCGATGCCCCTTCGGTACAGGTCACCGCTTCCCGTTGAACCGTATTGAGTTGGTCAAGAAAATTCACCTTAGAGACTCTTGATGTATTTGTCTGCCTCGATAGCCGCTTTGGCACCCGAACCGGCGGCTACTACCGCTTGGCGATAATGCGGGTCTGCGCAGTCACCTGCGGCGAATACTCCCGGTACGTTCGTACGCGGACTGTCTCCGTCCACGATGATGTACCCTTCCGCATCGCGCTTGAGGTAGTCCTTGAAGAGTTCCGTATTGGGGAGATGACCGATGGCCAAGAAGAAACCGTCGATGGTTATATGACGGATCTCTTCGTCGGGTTCGCCTTTGCGGTAAACAAGGTCTGCGCCTTGTACCTTCCCCTCGCCCGTCAGTTGGAGCGTGTTATGCTCGAAGAGCACTTCGATCTTGGGGTTACTGAGCACACGTTGCTGCATGATATCCGAGGCGCGCAGGAAAGGTTTACGAACAATCATATAGACTTTCTCGCATAGTCCGGCAAGGTAATTCGCTTCCTCACAAGCCGTGTCACCGCCGCCTACTACCGCTACGGTCTTCTTGCGATAGAAGAAACCGTCACAGGTAGCACAGGCGCTCACACCACGCCCGCGGTAAGTGCGCTCGGATTCGAGTCCAAGGTATTTGGCAGAAGCACCGGTTGCAATGATGACTGCATCCGCTTCGTAGAGGTCGGTGTCTTCGACCCAGACCTTATGGGTTACGGGTGAGGGGTTACCGGTTACGGGAGTGGCAAATTCCACTTTGGTGACGATTCCGGATACGAATTGCGTGCCGAAACGCTCGGCTTGACGACGCATATCGTCCATCATCGTGAAGGGCTCCACACCATCGGGGTAACCGGGGAAATTCTCCACTTCGGTGGTGGTGGTCAACTGTCCGCCGAGTTGCGGACCTTCGATGAGTACCGGCGCCAGATTAGCACGAGATGCGTATATAGCGGCGGTGTAGCCCGCAGGGCCACTACCAATTATCAAACATTTCACTTTATTCATAGTCTCATATCATTTACAAACGTATCTTTCCCCGGCGTGATCTCCCATTTTTGCACACCGGTGATGTATTGGGGTTCTTTGAACTTCAGCGTGGTATTTTTCTTGCCCTCTTTGATCTCCACCTGCAGGGGCATCAGATCGCTATTCCGCACGCGAAGCGTGAAGCGGTTGATGCCGATGGATTGATCTTTGGGCGTGAGGGTAATAAGGGTTACGGGTGACGGGTTACCGGTTATGGTTCTCTCCGTGACATTACAAACCGGCACGATGGCCTTGGCGTAGAGGAGCGGATTGGATTCCAACAGCTCCTGTTCGGTCGGGTTGGTCAGCGTTAGTTCATCGGTCTCGGGCAAGTACATGTACATCGTTTTGCCATCATACGCCGCCTCAATATTGAACATCGAGAGCCGGAACAACTGCCCATTCATGGTCAATGAGCCGGGATAGTTCATCGGCGCATTGACTTCTTCGGCCACCGTAATGGTGAAGTCCGACTGCAAGGTCTTCGTCTCGAGGTTCGTCAAAAACGAACTCAAGATGGCTACTATTGTTAGTAAAAACGTCATTTTTGCTGCCTTGTTATTGTTCTGTTCTACGCCTCATCTTAGGTTTGACTGTCGCTTGACCGTCGTTTGACCGTCGTTCGACCGTCGTTTTTCTGACTCATTTCACACCAAGTTCCTCCAATAATTTATCGAGCTGGTCCAAATCCGTGATGAGGACATCACGACCTTTGGGTCCTTTGTTCGGTCCTACGATACCGGCAGCCTCGAGTTGGTCAGACAGTTTGCCTGCTCGGTTATAACCGATCTCGAACGCACGCTGCAGACGCGAGGTCGAACCTTCCTGTTTCGTTACTACGTAACGGGCTACGTCAGCGAACATCGGATCAAGTCGTTTCATATCGACAGATCCTGGTGCGAGTGCCTCGCCTTCACCGCCTTCACCGACATACTCCGGCAACTGATACGGCTCGGTATAACGTTGCTGTTTAGCGATATGCTTGACGATCTCGTCCACCTCGGGCGTATCGACGAACGCACACTGCACACGGGTTATCGACGCGTTGCCGGCATAGAGCGAGTCACCACGACCGATGAGTTGCTCGGCACCCTTGGCATCGAGGACAGTACGGCTATCGATGACGGACTGCGTGCGCAGGGCGATACGGGTCGGGATATTGGCCTTGATAACACCGGTGACGATGTTGACGGACGGACGCTGAGTTGCCAAGATCATATGCATTCCGACCGCACGGGCTTTCTGCGTGATTCGGGCGATCGGTGTCTCTACTTGCTTGCCGGCCTGCATGATGAAATCGCCGTACTCATCGATGATGATGACGATATAGGGCAGGTACTGATGGTGGAGGCTGTCCGCCACGAGTTTATTCGGATTCAGGCGACGACGAACGAACTTATCGTTGTAGTCCTCGAGGTTACGCACACCGGCGTCCATGAGCAGTTTGTAGCGGTTCTCCATCTCGATGACGAGCGAGTTGAGCGTGTTGATGACGCGGTCGCATTCGGTGATGACGATCTGCTCGGGGTCGGTGTCCGGCATCGCTGCCAGGTAATGCTTCAAGAGCGGCTTATAGGGCGCGAACTCGACCATCTTCGGATCCACCATGACGAGTTTGAGTTCCGCCGGATGTTTCTTGTAGAGCAGCGAGGTGATGATGGCGTTGATAGCCACGGACTTACCGGTACCCGTTGCACCGGCTACGAGGAGGTGCGGGGTCTTGGCGAGGTCGAACATAAAGACCTCGTTGGTGATGGTACGGCCATAGGCGATAGGCAGTTTCATCTTCTGTTCTTCCTGGAAGCGTTTGGAGGCAATGACCGAATGCATGGAGACCACTTGCGGTTTCTCGTTCGGTACCTCGATACCGATCGTTCCTTTACCCGGCATCGGGGCGATGATACGGATACCCGTGGCCGAGAGGGACATCATGATATCGTTCTCGAGGGCTTGTATCTTCGCTACGCGAATACCGGCTTTCGGCACTATTTCATAGAGCGTTACCGTCGGACCGACGGTTGCTTTGATACTATCAATTTCTATGCCATAGTTACGCAGGGTCGTGACGATACGTGCTCCGTTGGCGCGCTGTTCCTCTTCGTCGATGACCGGTGCCGCCTCGTTGTCATAGACCTTGAGGAGGTTCAGACTCGGGAACTTAAAGAACTCCAAATCCTTACGCGGGTCGTAGGGACCGAGTTTCTCGAGTAGTTTGTCGGGATCCTTCGTATAGAGTTCGTCTTCCTTGATATCTTCGATCTCCAGTTCCGCATCTTTATCTTTCTGCTCGGGTTCCTCAACAGGCAGAGGGGCATCCCCTAACGGCTCTTGCTCCTCATCGAGGACAGGCTCCGGTTCTTCTTCTACCGGCTCCGGTTCGGGCTCTTCCTGTATCGGATCGATGGTAAAGGTCACTTCGTCCGTTGGCTCGGGGTCTTCCTGCATCTCCGGTTCTACGGGGATATCGATCGTTAACTCGTCACCATGTTCACTAGGCTCACTAGGAACCCTAGGCTCCCTAGATTTCCTAGTAAAAAGATTAGCGCACCATGCGCCGAAGGCCTTACAATGGTCGATGAAGCGCGGGTCGGTGACGATGAGGAAGATGACGAGCAGGGCAGCTAATATGAGGATCGCACCGATCGTGTTCACATAACTGACGAGCCATCTGGACGCCGCGTCGCCAAACGCACCGCCCCAGTGAAAGACACCTATCTGGTGCACCATGTTATGCGCAAAACCGAGCACTACAGAACCCCAGAGTACCCAGAACGAACCGCCGCAGAAAAGGAGTATGCCGCGGATATCTTTGAGCACATGCATCAGCCGCAGCGCATAGATGGCCAGCATACAAACAAGCAGGATGGACACGAAGCCGAAACTGCCGTCGATTAGGAACTGTCCTAACATCGCACCGGGCAGACCGATCATATTTTTCACATTCGCGCGTTGCGCCAAGCGCCCTGCACGATCGAGGCTTAAGATGGACTGGTCGTCCATCCCCGTAAAGAGGTAACTAACGTAGGAAAGCAATGCAATGACAGAGAACAGGAGCAGCAGAATGCCGATCACCATACGCGTCTCACGCGCTGTACAGAATCGCTTCAACGACTCCCAAAAATTCGGTTTTTCCACCCGAATAGCTCGCTCACGCGGTTGCTCTTCCGCAATATTTCTTGATTTAGATACAGTTCTGGGCATAATAACTCAAATTAACGTGCAAAGGTACGATAAATAATTGGTAATTGGAAATTGAAAATTGAAATTTTGGCGTTTTTTGTAGAAAAAAGTTCTTTTTTATTAAAAATGTTCGCGCGCACTTGCGTATATGAAAAAGTTTTTGTATTTTTGCAGTCGCATTTTGTGCTTATGGATGAATTGATTCGACATACCGGTGTAGTAATGAGTACGAGCGAGCGGATGGCGCACGTGCAGATTGTGCAGACCAGTGCCTGTTCGGCTTGTAAGGCGAAGTCGATGTGTATGTCCGCAGAGAGTCAAGCCAAAGAGATGGATGTCATCATGCTGGAACCCATGCAGGTGGGTGACAAAGTGGAGGTAGAAGTTCGTGAACGGTTAGCATGGAAAGCCGTACTACTCGCGTACATTCTGCCTTTTATTGTGATGATCGGTATCATTGCGGCATTGGATTTCATGACCGAATGGAGCGAGGCGGTGATTGGTACGTTGTCCCTTTGCGGCATCGCGTTGTATTACATCGGTCTCAGTTTCTTTAAACACCGTTTGCAGACGCAATTCACTTTTACAGCGAGAAAACTATAACTAAAAACAAAATAATATGAATCTGATTTTTATTTCAATGGGAGTCTTGGGCGTGATCGCTTTCCTGGCAGCTTGTCTGCTGTATGTGGTCAGCCTGTACTTCAAAGTGGAAGAAGATCCGCGCATTGATCTGGTGACCGCTGTGTTGCCCGGTGCCAACTGCGGCGGATGCGGATTTGCCGGCTGCCGTAACTTCGCGGAAGCGTGTGTCAAGGCAAATGGTATTGACGGTTTAGCCTGCCCTGTTGGTGGAGAGCCGACGATGGAGCAAGTCAAACTGATTCTCGTTCCGGCAGATGAAGCCGCTGCTGCTCCTGCTGCCGAAGGTGGTGAAAAGAAGGGCTTCGATCCGGTTATCGCAGAGAAGATTAAAGCTTTGGCTACGCCGAGAGCGGTATTCCCGCTGGCGCTTGGAATTCGTTAAACGGTTAAAACGTTACGCTGTTAAATCGTTAGAGAATTATGAGAACATTTAGAATAGGCGGAGTTCATCCGCATGACAACAAACAATTCTCCGCACACCAGCCTATCACGGAGTGCCCGCTGCCTAAGCAGGCTATCATTCCGCTCGTGCAACATATCGGTGCACCGGCGCAGGCTGTAGTGGAAGTCGGAGCGAAAGTAAAAGTAGGCGAACTGCTGGCTAAGGCCGGTGGGTTCGTGAGTGCGAACATCTGTTCGCCGGTGAGCGGTACGGTTGCCAAGATCGGCGACTGGACGGACGCATGGGGTGCACCGGGACAGGCTATCTTCATTGATGTACAAGGCGATGAGTGGTTGCCGGAGATCGACCGTACGCCGGATCTCGTTCGTCAGTGTACGTTAGAGCCGAAGGCTATCATCGACAAGATTGCCGCAGCCGGTATCGTAGGTCTGGGTGGTGCTTGCTTCCCGACGCACGTGAAGTTGCTGCCGCCTCCGGGCAAGAAAGCCGAAGTGCTGATTGTCAACGGTGTAGAGTGCGAGCCGTATCTGACCTGTGACCACCAGTTGATGATGGAGCACGGCGAGGAGATCATGATCGGTATTCAGATTTTGAAGAAAGCCCTTGGCGTAGAGCGCGCTATCATCGGTATCGAGAACAACAAGAAAGATGCAATCGAGCACATGACCAAGTTGGCAAACGCCAGCCTGGGTGTAGAGGTGATGCCGCTCAAACTCAAATATCCGCAGGGCGGTGAGAAACAACTCATCGATGCATGTATCGGTCGTCAAGTTCCAAGCGGTGCGCTGCCTATCGAGGTAGGTGCCGTGGTAGATAACGTAGCTACTATCTATGCCGTTTATGAGGCTGTACAAAAGAACAAACCGCTCATCAGCCGCGTGATGACCGTGACCGGTAAGAAAGTGGCTAAACCGGGTAACTACTCCGTTCGTTTCGGTACGCCGATTGAGGAAGTGATTGCCCTCGCAGGTGGTGTACCGGTTGATACCGGTAAGATCATCGGCGGTGGTCCGATGATGGGTCGTGCGATGGATCATATCGAGAACATGCCGGCTAACAAACGTCTGAGCGGTCTGCTCTTCTTGCCCGAGGCAGAGTCTATCCGTCCTGAGGAAGAGAACTGTATCCGTTGCGGTAAGTGCGTACAGGCTTGTCCGATGGGTCTGGAGCCGTATCTGCTGCAGCGAATGAGCCAACTCGAGATGTGGGAGGACTGCGAGAAACATGACGTGATGGACTGCATCGACTGCGGTTGCTGCGTCTTCGCTTGTCCTGCTCATCGTCGTCTGCTCGACGGTATCCGCCCGGCTAAAGCTAAAGTAGGCGCAATCCTTCGCGAAAGAGCAGCAGCAAAAGCAGCTGAGAAGAAATAACGAATTAATGAGTGAAAATTAAAGAATTAATGATATGAAAAATTTCATTGTTGCTCCGGCTCCTCACGCGCACAGCGGTGACAGTGTTCGCAAGAACATGTTACTCGTCATTCTCGCGCTGATGCCCGCTTACGTGGTATCGGTGATCGAGTTCGGTTGGGGAGCACTCATCACGGCGGCTATCTCGGTTTGCGCCTGCGTGCTGACCGAATGGCTCATCAGCCGTTACTTGCTCAAAGAGCAAAAACAAACTATCGGCGACCTCTCCGCAGTCCTCACGGGTCTGCTGCTCGCCTTCAACCTGCCGTCGAGTCTCGACTGGTGGATTGTTCTGATCGGTGCAGTCGTAGCGATCGGTGTAGGTAAGATGACCTTCGGCGGTCTGGGACAGAACCCCTTCAACCCCGCTCTCGTAGGTCGTGTGTTCCTGCTCATCTCTTTCCCTGCGCAGATGACCACATGGCCTGTTCCGCAAGGTTTCGGCACGAGTTATCTGGACGCAGAGACAGGTGCTACCCCGCTCTATTATCTGAAGCATATCGCCAAGACCGGCGACACCAGTCTGGTGGATCAACTGCCGGCATTGCGTGACGCGTTCCTCGGTGTGATGGGTGGTTCGCTCGGTGAGGTTTGTGCATTGGCACTCATCATCGGCGGTTTGTTCCTCATCTGCTGCCGCGTTATCACATGGCATATCCCCGCTTCTATCATCGCAACCGTAGCGTTGTTCGCATGGATCGGTACACCGGAAGGTATGGACGCCGGTCAATACGTAGCGTACGAACTGCTCTCCGGTGGTCTGATGCTCGGTGCGTTCTTCATGGCAACCGACTATGTGACCAGCCCGATGAGCGCGTGGGGTAAAATTATCTTTGGCGTTGGCATTGGCTTTATTATGATGGTCATCCGTACCTGGGGTGCTTATCCGGAAGGTATGTCGTTCGCTATCCTGATCATGAACGCTTGCGTTCCATTGTTGAACAAGATTCGTCCGCAACGTTTCGGCGAAAAGAAAAAATAAGGAGGACAGCTATGGAAAAGTTACAAAGTTCATTTAAGAACATGGCGCTCAGCCTGACCATCATCGCGATGGTTGCTGCTGCTGCCCTCGCCGGCGTTTATATGTTAACGCTGGAGAACATCAACGCGCAGAAACGCGCTAAACAGGAAGCTGCCAAACTGGCTGTATTGAACGGCCAGGAAGGTGTGGCTGTTGAGACTGCAGTAGACGGTTTCGGTGGTCAGTTCCGCGTGATGGTCGGTTTCGATGCAGAAGGTAATATCCTGGGCTACGAGATCCTTGAGCATCAAGAGACTCCGGGTCTGGGTTCGCACATGACGCATTGGTTCAAGAACGCCGACAAACCCGGTCAGAACATCATTGGTCGCAAAGCCGGTGCACTGCAGGTTTCCAAAGACGGTGGTGACGTAGATGCTATCACAGCCGCTACCATCTCGTCTCGCGCGTTCCTCAAGGCCGTCAACCAAGCCTACGCAGAGCAGTTCGGCGCAGAGGCACATACCGGTGCCAGCCAACTGCATCATGAAGAAGAGGAAGTTGTAATTATTGAAGAAACGGAGGTAAGTCATGAGTAATGGAATGAAAGTTTTGACGAACGGTATTCTCAAAGAAAACCCGACATTCGTCCTCGTACTCGGTATGTGTCCGACGCTGGCCACCACGACCAGTGCTATCAACGGTATGTCCATGGGCTTGGCCACGATGTTCGTGCTCATCTGCTCGAACGTAGTGATCTCGCTCCTCAAGAACCTCATCCCGGATAAGGTACGTATCCCGGCGTTCATCGTCGTGATTGCTACCTTCGTAACGATGGTTCAGTTGCTCATGCAGGCTTATCTGCCGGCTATCTATGACGTGCTGGGCTTGTTCATCCCGCTGATTGTAGTGAACTGTATCGTGCTCGGCCGTGCCGAAGCGTTTGCAGCGAAGAACAGCGTCGGCCTCAGCGCACTCGACGGAATCGGTATGGGTCTTGGTTTCACCCTCGCTCTGACGCTCCTCGGTGCAGTGCGTGAGTTGCTCGGAACAGGTGCTTGCTTCGGCTTGCGTCTCTTCCCGGATAACTACGGCGCATTGGTATTCGTCCTCGCTCCGGGTGCATTTATTGCCCTCGCATACTTAATGGTTATTATTAACAAAATCCAGAACAAATAATTATGGTATACTTTTTGATTTTCATCTCTGCGATATTTGTTAATAATATCGTATTGAGCCAGTTCTTGGGTATCTGCCCGTTCCTGGGAGTAAGTAAGAAAATCGACACCGCGATGGGTATGAGTGCAGCCGTTATCTTCGTGCTCACGCTCGCAACTGTTGTGACCTATCTGCTGCAGATGCTGCTCGTCGCTTGGGGACTTGAGTTCCTCCAGACCATCCTCTTCATCCTCATCATCGCTGCCCTCGTGCAGATGATCGAGATCATCCTGAAGAAGATCAGTCCGTCGCTGTATCAGGCACTCGGTGTCTTCCTGCCGCTGATCACTACCAACTGCTGTATTCTCGGTGTAGCTATTCTCGTAGCTAACGGCACGGAGAAACTGCCGATGGGTGCTGAGCACGGTATGCTGACCGGAACATTGTTCGCGTTTGCCACCGCACTCGGCTTCGGCCTCGCATTGATCCTATTCGCAGGTATCCGCGAGCAACTCGCCTTAGCTAAAGTGCCCGAAGCGATGAAGGGTACACCGATCGCCCTTCTCACCGCCGGCCTCCTCGCCATGGCCTTCATGGGCTTCAGCGGAGTAGTATAAGAAACGTTGATATGTTTAGGAACGCGCGCACATACGCGCGTTCCTTGTTTTATTATCCTCGTCATTTCGATATTACAATCATGAAAAAGAAAATCTTTACACTTTTATTTGCCATAGTGGCAAGCACTACAATTTCCCACGCTGCCATCGTTAATGGTACCTGTGGACAGAATCTACAGTGGTCATTTGATGCTTCAGACAGCTCGCTTGTGATAACGGGACGGGGACCGATGGATAATTATACGGTCAATTCACCGGCGCCTTGGAAAGATTATTTCCCGATTATCAAGAACATTCAGTTACCGGAGGGTCTGACACGTATTGGAAACAGGGCGTTTAGCAGTTGTAATGCAGTCCGTGAACTGGTCGTACCGGACTCGGTAATAGCGATAGGGGAGTTCGCGCTTAATACTATGCGATCGCTGAAGAAGATCACGCTCGGAGCCCAACTGCAGACCATAGAATATAGTGCGGTAACAGCACTCAGTGTGGATACGCTTATTTCCAGAGCTACTTTCGATACGTGGTGCCGTTCGTCCTTCGATATGGGAGGAGTGATACGTACCAACGAGGCACTTATTATTGACGGTCAGCTTGTCACCGGTGATTTTCATCTGCCCTCAACAGTACATCGTATCAACGATGATGTTTTCTATTACTGTCCGGGCTTAACCGGCATGCATTTTCCTGCTTCGGTGGATACGATAGGCCAAGTTTTCGGTACTGATTACAAGGATCACATCTATACGTACGAAGGAACGATAGAACAATGGTGCCGCATGGTACATACCAAAGCGTTGCGTTTTATGGCATATACGCTTCGCATAGGCGAAGATGATCTGACTAATTTGGTTCTGCCTGAAGGCTTGACGGGAATATCGGCTCATGCTTTTGAGGCGGTTAGCAATATCAAACATGTGACTTTGCCTTCTACTATGACATCAGTGCCTTCATTTGCTTTTCGGGCTTGCGGGAATATAACCGACGTGACGGGCGGTGCGAATATCCGCTACTTCGGAGAAGACTGCTTTGGTGAATGTCACAAGATACGCGCTTTCAATATCCCGCGTGAGACCCGTTATATAGGGGACAGGGCGTTTTGGGTAGTGGATAGCCTACGGGGAACGATCCGTCTGGATTCATTGGAGTATCTTGGGGTAAATGCTTTTAGTAGTACGGGCATAGATAGTGTTATCCTGCCGGATCATTTGAATACGATAGGAGGAGCTTTTGTGGACTGTCCTAATTTGGCTTATGTCCATCTGCCGGCATCGCTTCGCGAGATACCCGACAATTGCTTTACGCATGATACGGCTTTGCATGAACTGGTGATTCCCGATTCTGTGGAGCGCATAGGGTATTCCGCTCTTTATAATACAGGTATCCGCGAACTGACTCTCCCTGCTTCGCTTCAGTATTTGGAAAGAGCGGTGTTCTTGCATATGAATGCTTTGGAGCGAATGACGGTATTGTCAGCTACACCTCCTGCCTGTGAATCGTCGGATGATACCTTCGGCTTTCCTGAATCGTGCATGGTTGAAGTGGCCTGTGATGCTATCGGCGCATATAGACAGGCGGCAGGTTGGAGCAGTCTGACCAATTATGTCACGAATCCCTATATAGGTACTTCTGCGTTCTCGTCCAATAATATCTCCTGGGGAACCGTTGCTATTGAACAGGATTGTGCGGACATCACGTTAATGGCTACTCCGAAAGCACATTATCACTTTGTGCGGTGGTCCAACGGCGAAACGACTAACCCTTATTCGTTCACGCAGACAGGAGACACAGTCATACAGGCGATTTTTGAGATAGACCGTTTTCGTGTAGCATTCCTGAATTGTGACAGTTCAGTCATTTATGAGGACAGCGTGGTATATAATACGATGCCTGTATATGTGGGCGGTACGCCGGTTCACCCGGTGTCACCGGATGACTTCCTTTTCTACGGGTGGAATCCTAGTTCGTTCAACCGCGTGACCGGTGATGTCACTTATGTAGCACAGTACACGGATCTGCGCGTGCATTACGGAGGCTTGTGTTTTCATGCTTTGGAGCCATCGTCTTTCTATTGCCTGAAGAAGTCCTATTCCGCGCAAGTGGGAACGGTGCAGGTGTCGCGGGACGGGCAGCACTGGGAGGGAATGAGTATGTATTTCCCGCGGACTATCGCAAAAGGAGATAGTCTCTTCATTCGCTCCCAGAATAATGATGCTTTCAGAGCCCACTTCGTTATGGACGGCGCCATAATGGCAACCGGCTCGGTGATGTCCCTTCTGGACACGACGCTGACCAGAACAGATGTACCGGATGAGGCATTTATGAGTACATTTGGCAATTGTACGGCTCTTTATACGGCACCCGAGTTACCTGCTACTTCTGTAGGCAGATTCGGCTACTTAAGCATGTTCTATGGGTGTAAGAACCTACGTGCCGCGCCTTCTCTGCCGGCAACGAATTTGGGCGAAGACTGTTATTATATGATGTTTGCCGGTTGTGATTCGCTCCGTTATATGGACGTGGCTTTTACTCGATGGACAAACAGTCAAGGTCAAGAGTTTACAGAAAGGTGGTTGGAAGGAGTGGCGCAAAGAGGAGTGTTTGCTGCACCCGCAGCCCTTCCGGTGGTAGCAGACTCAAGTCATATCCCTGTAGGCTGGACAACGATGTCCGACACCACTACCTATGCCATTTCTGCGAAGGCGGATAATGGGCGTATTTACAATACAGGACGTTTCCGTCGTGGCTATCCGTTAGTGCTCGCTGTCGTTCCTGATCTCGGACACAGTTTCCTGTGTTGGCATACCGGTGAAGAAAACAATCCGTTCTATGCGACGGTCACGGGTGATGCCGTCTATTATGCTTTCTGCCCTTCGGACACCCTGCCCCTTTCGGATACGACAAATATCGCGCTTCTGGATAACGGTGCGCTGATCAGTTGGCCGATGGTGGACAGCGCTACGCTTTATGAACTGATCGCCTATGAACAAGAGGAAGAAGTACTGCGGCTGTTGCTGGATGTCTATGGAAAGGTTGTCGGGGCAGAAACGGCTCCTCAGAGCTCTTATGCTCCGTTGCGTAAGGCAGGAATGACTATGGCATACAAAAATGCAGAGGTCGCGGTTCCACTTGTGCTGCACTACTATTGGGATGATTTGAAGCTCGATACGCAGTATGGCTATACCGTTAACGCCTATAAGGATGAACAATTATTGAAAACGATGTCGGGTCAGTTCCGTTTGTCGGAAGATACAGAGACAGGCTTTATTGATGGTGACACATCAGCGGAAACGGACACCTATAAAATCCTCCATAATGGTCTTATCCTCATCCTCCGCGGTGATAGGACCTATACGGTGACTGGTCTAGAGGTGAAATAGGCGAGAGGTTATAGGTTATTGTTAAGAATCAAGGCGGCCAATAAGTCGCCTTGATTTGTTTTTCGACATCTCGTCATGACCTCATGACGTCATAACGAATTTTTGCATGTGATTCGTAAAGCGATGTTCTCTTTCAGCGAGCGGTAATAGAGTGGAATCTCCAAGCAATGATAGTTTCCTTCGCGACCACAGAAAGGAACTTGCGGGCAGAATCCTTTATAGCCGCGGATGATCGTAAGATGCGTGAGAGTGTCCAGTGTGGCTGTGAGGGTGTCGTTAGCGCCGCCAAAGTCATATATATAAGTTGCAGGGGTTGCATCTGTTTGCCAATTGACAGGATTAATACCGATAGCGGTTGAACTGCTCAATATGGGGATTGCGGCATCTACTGAAGATACAGAGTTGAAACAAACGGTCACGCCGGTATCGGTTGCACTCTGCGCTGCACGGATAGACGGATAACTCAAGTCCTCCTTCGTTACCTGATAACCTATCACATACGCCGCCACCATCCGATCCGCCTGTTCTGGCTTAAGTTCTTTCAACAGCTCTACCACCGCATAAGCCCCTTGCGAGTAACCGATCAGAACAAAGCGCCTACCGTGGTTGAAGTGCCGCATATAATACGCAAACGCGTCTTTCACCTCTTCTGTTGCTTTCGCGCAACGCGAACGGAAAAGACTCGTATCCCGCAATAATCCCTCTATCGTTGCCTGATTGTAATACGGCGCATAGAAATTACAGGTCTCGGGACAAATGAGCGAATCTACCCCGTGCATCTCACCGAACAAGGCTGCCTGGTCTTCCGGTCGATTCATATCCGCAAAATGCATCGTGTCCCCCTTGGCATTGATCCAATCAGAGGTCTCCGTGGAACAAACATAGAAGATGTCCGTTTCTGCACTATCCTGCATATGGATATACCACCTATCCTTCTGCGAACAGGCAGTTAGTAGTATCACCAATAGTGCCCCTAAAATATGTGGGATGTACTTTTTCATGGGCTACCAAGTCTTGCGGAACAAACCTCCGATCAAACAAATCAGCAGATACCACGGATAGAGAATCTCAAGCAAAAGTGCCACGTACCACTTCGTTTGCGGTTCTCTCGCCTTAATAAGTGACCACTCTATCGGGAACTTAATCAGAATTATCAACGGGCAAAGAATCTGGATTATATTGGCCGCAGCCACAAGACGCCCACAGCGTATAATATCGCGATCCGTATATTTCGGTGCTTTACCAGCCCAGCGCATTCGTTGACGGAAGAAAGCACGCCATGAGGTCACGGGTCTCACCACCGCCGTATAGTCCGGTTCATCAATAACGCTAATCTTATATCCGCGCCGTTTTACTGCTTCCAACAGGAACATGTCATCTCCACTCGGAATCTCGGGATGAAGCTCTTCCTCACATTCCAGCCACACTCCCCTCTTGACAATTAAGTTCGCTCCGGAACACATCACAGCTTGATCCTTTTTAGCGCTCCGCATTGTCAATTCCTGTATCGCAGCGTATTCGGTAATCTGGAGTCGCTCTAATAAGGACGGCTTTGGATTCTCGCTCTCCATGC
Organism: uncultured Bacteroidales bacterium; assembly: GCA_946187555.1. Lineage (GTDB taxonomy): Bacteria > Bacteroidota > Bacteroidia > Bacteroidales > Paludibacteraceae > Colicola. The sequence continues at coordinate 8,542 of CAMHQP010000014.1, read as the reverse complement.
GAAGCGGAAGAATAATAAGGTCTCCATCTAACACAACCGCCTTTTTCGTTGCCTCCGGCAAAATGACATCATCGTCATGCAACCACACATATTCACTCGTTGCCGCATGAATGAGTTTTGAGAGGGCATGTTTCTTACCTAAATTGTCATCGTTCACGCCTTTAATCGGCGTAATATGTTGCGGCACGAAATTCGGATAACTCTTGGCTATACATGCCTGCTCTTCGATGGAAACGGGATAGTCGGCACACATCAAACTCATCGCCATCCGATGATCATTACGAACCTCGTGTTTCTGTACCGCCTCTATACGATCGGATTCTTTGTGGTGAAGATTTTCTATGCCGGTAGCTTGTAACTCGATACCCAAACGTTCACACGTTAATGCCACCGCCGGGTACAAATCCGGGCAATTCGAAAAATCAATCGATGACACGTGTTGCCTACGTTTTACATAGGACTTAATAAGGACAAACCTAGGGTCACAAATTGTCTCTACGCCAAAATACTTCGCATAGATATCTGCGACAATCTTATCGCCTTGGAGACTATCCTCTTTGAGTCCCTCTAACGCCAATTCTCCGCCATGTATCGCCACGTACTCGTACCAAAAAGCCGCACTACTCCAATCGGCTTCGAGCGAAACATTCGGATAAGCTTCAGCGATCTTGCGGCTCATCGTGATATACGGCGACTCGTCGGGAGTTACCGGAATCTTTTCGCCATGCAAGATACGTGCCGAAGTAGTCTGCGAGGTAGGTTTACCATCACGCTCCATGAGGCGCGGGTCACCGGTGAGCGTAATAGGCTCACCATGGTAGCATTTCTCTATATGCACCTGCAAAAATCGTAACGCCGTACCGCAGTTTTTGAGGTAGAGCGTGAGGGGGTCTCCCTTTTTATGTCCGCGCAGGCGCGCGAGGGCATCATGCAGCACAAGCACATCGTCCGGCATATCCGAAGAGACCCGCATAAGCGGATCTCCATGGATAGCCTGCAAAAGCAAAATGCGATTTGCGATGCTTTTCGATATCGGAAGTTTAATTGACACTCGGTAGCGGACTATAGTCGCGGCTATAACGCAGGTGTTGCTCAATATACCCCTCTGTGAAATCCAGTTTCACATCCGTGATCTCACCTGCTTCATTGCGCTCCACGCAATAAACGGGGTTCACGAAACCTTTATACGGAGCCAAGTTGAGTTTTTGATAGCGTTCCAGGATCTCTTTGTGGAGGTCTTGGTTCACCTTCACCGCATAGGTCTCTACCATCTCCTTGGCGGCAGCGTAGTCACCTTCGGAGGTGATGCGCTGGATCTCTGCCAGCAGTTCACCATAGAGGCGACGTACTCCTTCGTAGTTATTGATCTGCAAATAGTGCTTGCCGTCCCGCTCAATGATTTCCATCTCCGGATTCTCGGGGGTGACGTGCGCATAACACCAGTTAGCAATGAGTTGGCGGTTGCGCATGTGCGCTTCCTCGATGTCCTTACCCGGTTCTATACGCACGAGTTGGGTCATAAGACCGTTCATCATCTGCTGATAGAAACCGGCTTTGTACGCTTCCATATTCGGCAGCAGGCCAAGTTCCACAAGTTTCGGATCAGCCAGATAATACAGACCAAACAAATCGGCACGTGCCTCTTCGATGGTCGAGGCATGCTCCTTGAGGGCATCTTTGCTCACACCCGGCATCAGTTTGCCGCTACCGTGGCCAACGCACTCGTGCAAATCAGTATGCAGGTCACCGCAGAGGGCACCGTATTGCTCGTAGATTGCACGAATCTCATCGTCGATCATAAACTCTTCGTTGAAACCGTTGCCTTTGGCTGCCTCGTTGTACGCGTGCATGAGGTTGTCAATGGTGACAGACTTCGAACCATACTCTTTGCGGATCCAGTTGGCGTTCGGCAGGTTGATACCGATCGGCGTGGCGGGATAGCAATCACCGGCGAGGATAGCCGCCGTAATGACCTTGGCAGTCACACCTTTGACTTCTTCTTTTTTGTATTTAGGATCGGTCGTCGAGTGGTCTTCGAACCATTGTGCGTTGTCGGAGATAAGTTGGGTGCGATGAGTAGCCGCCAGGTCTTTGAAATTAACCATCGACTCCCATGTACCGGTTATACCGAGCGGATCGGAATAGGTCTCCGTGAATCCGTTGACGAAGTCCACGCGGCTGTCGAGGTCCTTCACCCACGCGATGCAATACTCGTTGAAGAGCTTCAGATCACCTGTCTCATTGAAGGCAATCATCTTCTCAATGACCTCACGTTGCTGGTCATTCTCAGCGTACTTCAGCGCTTCGCGCAGCCAGTAAACGACATGAGCCAAGGCCTCGCCATACAGACCACCTACTTTATAGACGCGCTCTTCTATCTCACCGTTCTCGTTCTTGACGAGTTGGGAGTTGAGACCAATCCAGAGCGGTTCAGGCGAGTTGTCCTTGTGGGCAGCATACCAAGCTTCCGCTTCGGCTTGGGTAACCCCTTCGCCGTAGTAGTTACCGGCAGAACAAGCTACGAGATCCACGCCATCCTGAGCGGTGGTACGCTTCGGCATGACCGTCGGATCGAACATTACGGGCAGGATGTCATCGTCATACTCCACACCAGCGGCATCGCAGGCTAAGGTAAACCATTCTTGGTCAAACTCCGGCAAGAACTTATCCTCCGAATAATGATGATGAATACCATTGGAGAACCAAACACGCTTGAGGTACCGTTCAAAGGCAGCGAACTCCGAAGCGCTCTTATCGTACGGATAGTTGAGGTACAGTTCCTCGCACGCCCGACGGATACGGAGGTTGTAACGACCGTTCTGGTCGAAAAGGATGTCACGTCCCCACAAAGCAGCTTCACTCAAGCAGTACAAGAGTGATTTCTGCTGCAGGGTCAAACTGTCAAACTCCGGTACATCATAGCGGAGAATCTCCAAATCATAGAATTTATCCACGTTGTATTGGAAAGCTTGCTTTTCGCAAGTCTTTTTTTGTTGACAGCCGCAGAGTATCCCCGCGGCTGCCAAAATGATTGCTAATTGTTTTTTCATCAAAGTCTCTCAAGTACGGTTTTAACCAATTCTTTGATACGCGGCTTGTAATCGGTGTTGGCTGCCTCAACCTTGCGTTGTGCGATGATGCAGCAAACAGTCATAGCGCGGTGTCCCATATGGAGTGCCAGACCGGCAATACAACTACCTTCCATCTCATAGTTCGTCACACGCTGTCCTTCGTAACGGAAATCGGTGATCTTCTCGTTGATATCCGGTACAGCCAGATCCACACGCAGTATACGACCTTGCGGACCATAGAAACCGTTGGCAGCAATCGTGCAACCACGCATCATGTCGTCCTTCGCAATACGATCTACGAGTTCGGGATTAGCAGCTACAACGTACGGCACAGCCGCTTTCTTCGGGTAACCCGTATAGTCCACAAAGGCTTTCTCGAAACCGAGGTCAGCGATCTTGTCGCGATCATGATAGAAAGCAAGTACACCATCGAAACCAATCGATTTCTGGCTTACGAGGAAGGTACCCAGAGGGATATCCTCTTGCATTGCGCCACTCGTACCGATACGTACGATATCAAGCACACGCTTATGCTCTTTCTCCTGGCGGGTGTTGAAGTCGATATTAGCCAATGCATCGATCTCATTCATCACGATGTCACAGTTATCTGTACCGATACCGGTGGAGATACACGAGATACGTTTGCCTTGGAACTTACCGGTTATCGTGTGGAACTCACGGGACTGAACGTCACACTCGATAGAACCCTCGTCAAAGAAGGAAGCTACCATGTTCACGCGGTCTTGGTCACCAACAAGGATGATTTTGTCAGCCAAGAACTCCGGTTTGAGATGCAAATGGAATGCAGAACCATCGGCGTTGATGATTAACTGCGAAGCTGGGAAATGTTTCATAGTATTTATAATTTAAAATATCAAATATCAAATGTCAAATTTCAACTATCCAATACGCGAAGCGTCACGCTTCACCGCCGGTGAAGGTCAAAGGTAGCGTACTGCCCGGAACGGGACCACCAATCGGTTGGATCGTACCGAACTTCTGCTCGTACTGACCGATATTATTCTGGAGCGCACCGAGGATCTTCTTTGCCTGATCCGGCGTTACGACTACACGGGCCACCACATTGGCCTGCGGAACGCCCGGCATCAGTTGTGCGAAATCCAATACAAACTCCGTAGGAGTATGCGCGATAAGCGCTAAGTTTGCGAACACGCCCTGTGCTTTGTCAGGAGCGATGTTAATCTTCAATTGTTTCTGTTCACTCATATTCATTTACCATTTATTGTTCTTTCTTTGGGGTACTATCAGCATGTAGAGGTTCACGAGCGGTAAGGCGATGTCGAACCATAACACGCTCCATGTACTGAATCGTTTTACTCTCATCTTATGCGCCGCAGCATTGATGATGCCTGTCTGAATCCACCAACGTAAAAGGAACAGACCTATCGCCGCCAGGAACGGGATGGCTATCGGACTCATCATAAACGGACATATTTGTATCTGCGGGAAATAGAGGACGAGCATCGCCAAGACGAGTGCATAGAAGAGTCCGCGCGTCAGGGGTTCTAAAGCCAGACGGAACTTCGTGCTCTCGCGATAGGACGGCGAGACAGATACATGACGCCGTTTCTGCTGCCACCACTCTTTCATCGTTTTCTTCGCTACCGACCAAGTATAACTATCCCGACTCAAGACCACCGCCGTGTTCTTTTTGGTAGCCACGCGATTAACAAACAGGTCATCATCTCCTGCACGACTCGTCATCAAATGCGTGAAACCGCCGGCCTCAAAGAAGAACTCCTTACGATAGGCCAAGTTACGCCCCACACCCATATACGGATGCCCGCAAAGCGCTGCGCCCAGGTAGTGGAGACCATTGAAAAGGGTATCGTAACGCACGAGGCGGTTGATATGTCCTTTCTCTGCAAAATAAGGGCTGAAGCCCAACACGATATCTTTGTTCCCTCCAAACCCGCGCATCATCTCGCGTATCCACCGGTTGCTCTCCGGCACGCAGTCTGCATCCGTCAGAAGCAGATAGTCGTACTGCGCCGCTTTGGCTGCCAAGGTAAGCGCCAGTTTCTTAGTCGAACCTACTCGTGCACCGTAGGGCACAAACGTCATGTGCAGACGCGGGTCACGAACCATATAACTCTCCACCACCGCTCGCGTGTCATCTTCCGAGCCATCGTCCACTACAATCACCTCGTATTCCGGCCAGTCCTGCGTCAACAAAGCCTGCAGGTAATTGGACAGGTTATAACTCTCATTATGCGCACAGAGCACCACCGACACACCCGGCATTCCCTCGATCGTTAAGGGTTCTATCCCTTCCGACTTCTTATCGTGCCGCATCTTACGCGCCGGCGCATCCATGTAACGGGCATAGAAATAGAGTTGCCCCAGGAAGAGCACCACCAATGCACTCATCAGCACGATGTCGATACTATGTAATTCTAAACTAATCAAGCTACAATCTTTATTTTATATACATGCGTCGAACTGCCGTCCTCTGCCTTGACGGTAATGACCCACGGCTTGCCGTTCACCTCACCGGGCACGATAGTCATCTCCTGACCGTCTAACTTACGACCGTTGAAACGCGCCTTCTCACCTTTGATATTGGTCAGCGTTCCGATGCCGCGGTAACCGGCAATCTTCACTTCTCCGTTAGCCGGCAATTTATAGGTCTGAACCTTGTCTGTATTCGGGTTAAACTCCTTCCATTCCTTGCCGTTGATGGTCAACTTATCAATGCGCGACGAATAAATCAGCTCTACATCATCGACATAAAGCGCGTTGCCGTCGTACAAACCATCGTTCGCACGGAAAGCGGGATAGTTACCCGCCGAGAAAATAACGTTACACATCGTCGGTCGCCCATCGTTCTTATAGAAGATAGGCACTTTGATCTGCGTCCACTCGTTATACTTTGCCCGTGCACGATACCAACCTTCTGCCACTTGCTTCACCGGTTGGTCAATACCGCACTCGTTACCATCCGTAGCCGAACGGATATCCGATTCCTCATTGATGCGCTCCGTACTCGTACAACCACCTGCTTTGTTCTTATACTGCGAACTCTTCGCCGTTCCTATCCATGAGTAATATAGCAAATGGAAGTCCTCTTTATCCGTTTCAGGGCCTTCACGCTTAATCCATACACTCATCGTGTCCGGACGATATTTCCAAGCGATACCTCCTTCTGTACCGGCAGTGGCGCTCTTCACGCTCAAACCCTTGAGGTACTGCCACGGTTGCCCCAGACTTACGTAACCGGGGCCAACAGCCGCGATACCTAACTTAGGAGCACCTACCAATTGGTCAGCCACATAAGCACAATAGCCGGTACGACCCGGTTTTTGGAGCATAAACGTAAACTTCAACCCCACCTGAGTGACATTACTTCCATGCCATTGAGCCAATTGTACATCATTTTTGAACTTATCCGTCCAGTTCTCGAAATGACTGTCCGGCAACTGCTGCGCATAGGCTGCAATCGTTACCAACAAAGTGAATATACTTAAAACTTTTCTCATTTTTACATAAATTTGGCGCAAAGTTACAATTTTTTTTGCATATATGCAAACATTTTAGTAATTTTGTGGCCAGTTATGAATGTATTTGGCGAAAAATGGACTTTTACGAGCTTCGGTGAGTCGCACGGCGCGGCTATCGGTGGCGTGTTGGATGGTGTTCCTTCAGGGCTGCATATCGACTTCGATATGATCCGCGAGGAGTTAGCGCGCCGTGCCGGGAAAGGCATAGTAGGAGCTTCTACTCGTGCGCAGCACGAACCCGACAAAATCGAGTGGCTCAGTGGTGTACTGGATGGTGTGACACTCGGTACGCCTATCGCTTTTATCATTCGTAACAAAGATGCGCGACCGGAAGACTACGAATACCTCAAGCACACCTATCGCGTCGGACATGCCGATAAGGTCTATGAAATCAAATACGGCATTCGCGATTATCGCGGTGGAGGCAGAGCTTCGGCACGCGAGACAGCCGCACGAGTAGTGGCGGGTTCGATAGCTAAACAAGAACTGGCAGCCAAAGGCATCCGCATCCATGCGGAATTGATACAAGTAGGTGCAGAGACCGACCCGGCTAAATTTCCAGACACGATTGCCGCCTACCAAAAAGACGGTGACTCGATCGGTGGTATCATCGAATGTCGCATCAACGGTCTGCCGGCCGGAACAGGAGAACCGATCTTCGACAAACTGCAGGCACATCTCGCCTTCGCCATGATGAGCATCAACGCCTGCAAAGGCTTTGAGTACGGTACCGGTTTTAGTGGAGTGACTCAACCGGGTTCAGCCATAAACCACATCTCCGGCGGCATCGCCGGTGGTATCTCTGATGGCACGGACATAGTGTTCCGCTGTGTCTTCAAACCGACCCCTTCTACGCCCAAGGCCGGTATAAAAGGAAGACACGACGCGTGTGTTGCCACTCGCGCCGTGCCCGTTGTTGAAGCAATGACCGCTTTAGTTCTGGTCAATTACTCAGCCTGAGGCATCAACAGAGCCATGATGATATAGAGCAGTATGCCCGGAAAACCGGCACTGAACACGGTCAGCGCTGCGTACACTACGCGTACTACAGTCGGATCTACATCCCAATACTCAGCCATACCTGCACATACGCCCGCCAACATCTTATTGGCACTGCGCATTAATTTTTTCTCAGCCATATTCTTTACAATTATTTAACAACTACAGGACTGTACTTCGGTACTAAAGTTTTCATTACCGTCCAACCAATCAGATAAGCTACGGCGCAGATGCAGAAGATAATCATATAACCTGCCGGCTTACCGCTGAAGCCCATGAACTGGAAGGCTTCGCCCATCTCGTCAGCGTGGGTAAAGAGCATACCCGAACCTTTGTTGATCAAGAACGAACCTACACCACCTGCCATCGCTCCGATACCGGTGATGGTAGCCACCGCTGATTTCGGGAACATATCACCCGTAGTAGAGAAGATATTAGCACTCCAACTCTGGTGGGCTGCACCGACGATACCGATGATGATGGCTACTGCCCAAGGGCCATAGATACCACCGAGCGGTTGAGCAAACAACGCGAAGATCGGGAAGAACGCGAAGATCAACATCGCACGCATACGACCGGCATACGGTTCCATACCTTTCTTCTCCACGAAGATCTTCGGTAGGTAACCACCGAACAACGAGACCACGGTCACGATCGCATAGAGCGTGAAGATCAACGCGATACCCTGCGGATCAGAAGCCTTGATACCAAACTGATCCTGGAAATAAGCCGGAGCCCAGAAGAGGAAGAACCACCAAACGCCATCGGTCATGAACTTACCAAACGCAAACGACCAAGTCTGTTTGTGCTTGAAAGCCTCAGCAAACGACATCTGTTTTTCTTCTTTCACCTCCTCTTTCGGAGCTTCTTTCTCGTCCTGATGAATATACTCAAGTTCCGCCTCGTTCACATGCTTGCTCTCGGTCGGTTTGTCATAGACAAAGATCCAGA
>CAMHQP010000013.1 GCA_946187555.1 uncultured Bacteroidales bacterium | reverse complement strand
TAAGACGTCACACCGAAGGGGGACGGATTACGTAGAAATCCTGCATGGATTTTTTACCTTAATTTCGCCTATTTTCATTAAAATTTGTATTTTTTATTAAAAAAATTTGGTCAATTAAAAAAAATGTTGTACCTTTGCGCGATTTTTCGTGTAGATATGCGAAGAATCCCCGAGATTGAGAAAAATATAAAATATATACTACAATGTCAAAAATTTGTCAAATTACAGGCAAGAAAGCCATGGGCGGCTGCAACGTTTCGCACTCGAAGCGTCACACCAAGCGCACGTTTGATGTGAACCTTTTCCGCCGCAAGTTCTACTGGGTAGAACAAGATGTATGGATCGAGCTGAACGTGAGTGCAGCAGGTCTGAGAACTATTAACAAGATCGGCCTCGACAACGCTTTGAAACAAGCGGCTGAGAAGGGCTATCTCTATTAAACGAAAGGAGTACAACAATGGCAAAGAAAGTAAAAGAAGCCCGCGTTCAAGTTATCCTTGAGTGCACAGAGCAAAAAGCCAGCGGAGTTCCGGGAATGTCTCGTTACATCACCACGAAGAACCGTAAGAACACTCCGGATCGTTTGGAGCTCATGAAGTACAATCCCTATTTGAAGAAATACACGCTTCACAAAGAGATTAAGTAATTAACCCTAATTAGAAAGGCTTAGAACTATGGCAAAGAAAGCGGTCGCAACACTGCAAACCGGTAACTCCGGACGCGCGCACTCTAAGTGCATCAAGATGGTTAAGTCGCCTAAGACGGGTGCTTACATCTTCCAAGAAGAGATTGTTCTGAACGAGAAAGTGAACGAGTTCTTCAAGTAAAAAACCTAAAAATTAGCGCACTGTGTTTTTCATGGTGCGCTAATTGTTTTTTAATACCATGTTAGGAATCATTATCAATCCCAAGTCCGGTAAGAATTACTTCCGTGCACAACGTATCTACCTATGGAAGTTGCTGCGCAAGCGGCATCAACCTTTTGCGTATCGTGTGACGAAATTTGCAGGTCATGCGATTGAGTTGGCGCGTGAGTTGGTGGAGAAAGGTTATGACGAGATACTCATCCTTGGTGGGGATGGAACGCTCTCCGAAGCCATCAACGGCATCATGCGTTCCAACCTCACGGCGGAGCAGAAAGCGAAGATACAGGTGGGACTTATGCCGCGAGGAACGGGTAATGACTGGAGTCGGTATTGGGGGCTCACTAAGAACCACAAAGAGTCGCTGCGTCGTTTCTTTGAGGGCGAGGGACATCCGATCGATATCGGTTGTGTGACTTATTGGCGCAATAACATCGAGCACCACCGCTATTTCATCAACTCCGTAGGTTTTGGTGTCGATCCGCTGTGCTGTCAGAAGGCAGAAAGACTGAAGTATTATATCGGTAGCCATCACGTGAACTATCTCTTCGGTCTGATTGGAGCTATCGTGCAGCATAAGGCGCAACACATGATTTTGACGGTAGATGGCAAAGAGGCGGTGAATGACCTGCTCTTCACGATGAACGTCGGTAACGGGCCTTTCTCCGGCGGAGGTATCAAACAGAACCCTGATGCGGATCCCCAAGACGGTGTGTTCCACACGATGTTCATCAAGAAACCCACCTTCAAGCAGATTCTTGCGGCGCTGCCCAAACTCTATAATGGCAAGTTGACCGAACTGCCTTTCGTCTATCCGATATGCGGTGCAGAGATAGAGATTAACTACCGCAAGCATATCCTCATTGAGGCAGACGGCATCTTGGAGAACTTTATGGGGCCATGTAAAGTGACCTGTATTCATAACGCATTGCAATTCCGCGCATGATCAAGCAGCAAGGCTCTAATAGGATCTACACCCGCGAGATGGACGAGAACGGCAGAAGTATCATTCGTGTGCAAGGGACTAATCGCGATGAGAACCGCGCGTTCATCTATATGGCGCGGCATTTTCATGCGCTCGGTCTGCCGGTGCCTGAGTTGTATTGGGTGAGTGAGGATGAGATGAGTTATACCCAGGAAGACCTCGGTGATACGTTGCTTTTCGATAAGCTTGATCCGGTGCTCGTAGAGCGCGCTATCCGGGCGTTGGCACATGTGCAGGTGGAGGGCGCCAAGGACTTTGATTGGAGTGTTTGTTTTCCTGTACCGGCGATGGACGAACGAGCCATCCGCTGGGATCTCAATTACTTCAAGTACTGCTTTTTGAAGGGCACGAAGATCGAGTTCTCCGAGCCGAAGTTAGAGGATGAGTTCGATAAGTTAGTGGCGGTCATTCTGGCGCAACCGTCGGAGACGTTCTTGTATCGCGATTTCCAGAGCCGGAACGTGATGATTAAGGACGGACAACCGTATTTCATTGATTTCCAAGGAGGTCGTCGTGGCTCGACGCAATACGATGTCGCTTCCTTCCTATGGCAGGCGAAAGCCAAGTTCACTCCCGCCTTCCGCGAGCAGATGATTGAGGCTTATTTGGATGAATTAGCGGTTACAGGTTACGGGTTACAGGTTACAGAATGGAAGGCGGCGCTCCCTCATTTCGTGCTACTGCGCACACTCCAAGTGCTCGGTGCCTACGGATATAGAGGTTATTTTGAGCGCAAGCAACATTTCCTTGAGTCTATTCCGCTCGCCCTGCACAACCTGCGTGATATATTAGAACCTTTGCAAAACGAATATCCTTATTTGTATGCTCTCAGTAACGATCTACTCCTTCTCGTTTAAACGCGGTATCCCTGCAGACGCGTCCGGTAACGGCGGTGGTTATGTGTTCGACTGCCGTGGTACCCACAACCCCGGTAAGTACGAGCAGTATAAGACGCTTACCGGCTTGGATCAACCGGTTATTGAGTTCTTGGAAAAGGACGGCGAGATACTGACGTTCTTGGAGTCCGTCTATGCGCTTGTGGATCATCACGTAGCGCGGTTCATAGAGCGTGATTTTACTAACCTGCAGGTGGCCTTCGGTTGCACCGGTGGACAGCACCGTTCGGTCTATTGTGCGGAACATCTGGCGCAACATCTTAAAGAGAAATACGATGTAAAAGTGCATCTTATTCACCGCGAAAGAGGAATAGAAAGAGAGTTATGAAAGCGATGATTTTTGCTGCGGGGCTGGGCACGCGTCTCAAACCCCTCACCGATACGATGCCGAAGGCGCTGGTGCCATTAGCCGGCAAGCCCCTGTTGGAATGGCAGGTGGAAAAACTGCGTAAGGCCGGTATCACCGATATCATCGTGAACGTGCATCATTTTCCCGATATGATTATTGACACCATCCGCGCGAATGAAGGGTGGGGATGTAACATTGAGATTTCTGATGAACGGGATCTTCTCCTCGATACAGGAGGAGGACTGAAGAAAGCGGTTACGGGTTACGGGTTACAGGTTACGGGTGAGCCGATATTAGCCTGCAATGTGGATATTTTGAGCAATATCGATCTTCGTGCACTCTTGAGCGCGTACGAGCAGACAGGCGTAAGTCAGTTGGTGGTGAGCGAGCGGGATACGCAGCGCTATCTCTGTTTTGATGAAAACAACCGTCTCTGCGGTTGGACGAATGTTAAAACGGGCGAGTTAAAGGGCAAAGACGGCCGGCATCTCGCGTTCAGCGGATGTCAGATTCTTAGTTCGGAAGCTTTGGCGCTTCTGAAGGAGATGCCTCAAGAAAAATTCTCCCTCATTGATTTCTACCTGCAGGTTATGGATAAGGTGCCTTTGCGGGCTTTCTTGCCGGCTGACTATCGGATGATGGATGTCGGTAAAATCGATCAAATAGAGCAGGCTGAGGCCTTTGCCGAGAGCCTATAAGTCAAAAAATGACCCTCTATTTGCATTTTTTTTCAAAAAAATTTGGTCATGTCAAAAAAAAGCAGTACTTTTGCAGCCGCTTTTGAAAAATAGCACACATTTTAGAGGTCTCCCTAGCTCAGTTGGTAGAGCAACTGACTCTTAATCAGTGGGTCGAGGGTTCGAGTCCCTCGGGGGACACAAAAGACACTTTCGGGTGTCTTTTTTTTGTTTTTATTTGCATATGTCAAATATTTTGTGTAAATTTGCAGCGCAAATTGTAACACATCTATACCATGAAACATTTATTGTTAGGCGATGAGGCGATTGCCCAAGGCGCGATAGATGCCGGTTTAAGCGGTGTTTATGCCTATCCGGGAACGCCCTCGACCGAAGTTACCGAGTACATTCAACTGGCGCAAGCCAAACAGCCGAGCGGTATCCAATGCCGTTGGGCGACCAATGAGAAGACAGCCATGGAGGCTGCCTTGGGTATGTCGTACATGGGCAAGCGCGCGCTCGTGTGCATGAAACACGTAGGAATGAACGTGTGTGCGGACGCGTTTATGAACGCTGCCATCACGGGCGTTAACGGCGGACTGATCGTGTTGGCGGCAGATGACCCATCGATGCACTCGAGTCAGAATGAGCAGGACAGTCGTTTCTACGCGAAGTTCGCTATGATCCCGTGTCTGGAACCGAGTAATCAACAAGAGGCGTACGACATGATGGCGTACGGTTTTGAGTTAAGTGAGCAACTGAAGACGCCCATCTTACTGCGTGTCACAACACGTATGGCGCATAGTCGTGCGGTGGTGAACACGGTGGAGAAGCCGCGTCCGCAGAACGAGATGTCAATGCCCAAGGACGTCAATCATTTCATCTTGTTGCCGGCCTTCGCCAAACGGAATTATGCCGAGTTGGTAGCGGCGCAACCGTCTTTTGTGGCGCATAGCGAAGCGGACGGACATAATGTGTATGTGCGCGGTGCTCATCCTGAGAAAGCGATCGTGACGACGGGTATTGCGTATAACTATCTGATGGAGAATTATGACGCCTCGATGGGTTGTTCGATCCTCCGCCTGACGCAGTATCCGTTGCCGGCGGCGCTGATTGCGCAGTTAGTGAAGGACGGTGCGAAGGAGATTCTGGTTATCGAGGAAGGTCAACCGGTAGTGGAAGAGTTGATCCGTGGAATGGTGCCTTCGGATGTGGTTATCAAAGGTCGCTTGACGGGTGATCTGCCGCGTATGGGTGAGCTGACGCCGGATTCGGTGCGCAAGGCGATAGGTCTGGATCCGTTGCCCGAACATGCTCCCGAAGCGATCGTAGTAGGGCGTCCGCCTGCACTTTGCCAGGGTTGCGGTCACCGCGATATGTACGCTGCCCTCAATGAGGTAGCACGCGAGTACGCTGCGCCTCGTATCTTCGGCGATATCGGTTGTTATACGCTGGGTGCTCTCTCACCTTTCCATGCCATCCATGCTTGTGTAGAGATGGGTGCATCGGTGACGATGGCAAAGGGTGCAGCTGATGCCGGTCAACATCCTGCGATCGCCGTCATTGGTGATAGCACGTTCACGCACTCGGGTATGACGGGTCTGTTGGACTGCGTCAATGCGAATGCGAATGTAGTGGTGCTGATAAGCGATAACCTTACTACGGGTATGACCGGAGGTCAGGACTCTGCCGGAACGGGTCGGTTAGAGCAGATCTGTTACGGTCTGGGTGTTCCGCAAGAACATGTGCGTGTGGTGGTACCGCTGCCCAAGAACATGGACGAGATCAAGAACGTCCTGCGCGAGGAGATCGATTACAACGGCACGTCTGTCGTCATTGCCCGCCGCGAATGCATACAAACATTGAAACGTCATCTTAAAGCCGCTAAAAAGTCATGAAAAAAGATATCATTTTGGCCGGAGTAGGAGGTCAAGGCATCCTCTCTATCGCTACCGTTATTGGTGAAGCCGCCCTGCAAGAGGGTTTGTATCTGAAACAAGCCGAAGTACACGGAATGTCCCAGCGCGGCGGGGACGTGCAGTCGAACCTGCGCTTGTCGTCGGAGCCGATCATGAGTGATCTTATCCCGAAGGGAGGGGCAGACCTGATCATCTCGTTGGAACCTATGGAGGCGCTGCGTTATGTGGAGTACCTCAAGCCGGACGGATGGATAGTGACATCCTGCGTGCCTTTCCTTAATATACCGAACTATCCGGACTTGGAGCAGGTGTTGGCGCGTATCAAAGCGTATAAGAACCATGTGCTCTTGGATGTGGAGGCGCTTGCCAAGGAAGCCGGTGCACCTGCACAGGCGGCGAATATGGTGCTGTTAGGTGCGGCGATTCCTATGTTAGGCATCGACCATGACAAGATGATCGCCGGTGTGGCACGCGTCTTCGCCCGCAAAGGAGAAACGATTGTGAATACCAATATTGCTGCTGTGGAGGCAGGTTATCATTATGCACTTTCCGTTAGATAAACATATCGTGGACTCGATTTGCCGGCAGTTCGGCTTGCGCAATTTCCACGAGTTAGGTAACGCCAGTATCCGTCAGTTGGCGGGTGTGGTAAAGAACATCGAGCAGGCGACGGGTGTTGAGTACGTCAACATGGCGTTGGGTGAACCGGGTTTGCCGGCATCGGAGATAGGAATTGAGGCGGAGCATAAGGCGTTGTTGAACGGTTGTGCGGCGCATTATCCGATTATCATCGGTATCCCGGAGGTGAAGAAATGGGGTTCGGAGTTCGTGCGTGCGTTCATCAATCTGCAGCGTCCGCCGGAGTGTATCCTGCCGACTGTAGGTTCGATGCAGGCGGCATTTGCACTCAATATGATGCTTATTCAGTTGCAGCCGGAGAAAGACACGATCCTCTTCTTGGATCCCTGTTTCCCGGTGCAGAAGATGCAGTGTCACGTCATCGGCAGTCGTATTGATGCCTTCGATATCGCAGATTTCCGCGGGGCTAAGTTACGTGATGAGTTAGAGCGTCATCTGAAGAGCGGCCGCATCGCCGGTATCCTCTATAGCAATCCGAACAACCCCACTTGGGCGTGTCTGACGAATGAAGAGTTGCAGATCATCGGTGAGCTGGCCACGCAGTACGACGCGATTGTGCTGGAAGACCTGGCATACCTCAATATGGATTTCCGTGACCCGAACAGAGGTAATCCTTATTCGGAGCCGTACCAACCGTCTGTAGGCCATTACACGCATAACTGTATTCAGATGATCTCGTGCTCGAAGATCTTCAGTTATGCCGGTCAGCGTGCGGCCTTCATCGCCATCGATCCGGTGCTCGCCAAGCGAGTCTATCCGGCTTTGGGCAAGCGTCTGCATAACAACGGCGAGTTGCTCCAGAGCTTCGCTTATACCTTCCTGTATGTGCTCTCGAGCGGCGTGACACATTCCGTGCAACACGGCATGGCAGCGATGCTGCAGGCGGCGTGCGAGGGCAAGTTGCGTTACGTGGAGAACACGCGTGAGTACGCGCGCCGGGCGCATAAGATAAAGGAGATCATGCTCCGTAACGGTTTTCATATCGTGTATGACAAAGATGCCGACGGACAGGAGGTGGGTGACGGTTTCTTCTTCACCTTCGGTTACAAGGACTGGTCGGGAACGAAACTCGTCAATAAACTGATTTACTACGGTGTGTCGGCTATCTCGCTGGAGAGCACGGGTGCGCAGCGGGACGGTATGCGCGGTTGTGCGTCGGCAATCCGTGAAGACCAGTACGAGCAGCTCGAAGAGCGACTCCGTAAGTTCAATGAAGACTTCTCTCAATTCGATCCATATGACCCCTCTGAATACCCCGAAATACGTTAGTCCGCTGGAGGCGGTGAGCCATGTGCGCAGCGGTGACACGATTGTTGTGCAAGGTAGCACGAGTATCCCGACTGTGTTGCTTAATGCGCTCGTAGAGCGCGCGAGTGAACTGCGGGACGTCAAGTTGATCTCGGGTTTCGGTGTGCATCCCGAGGATGCCCCGTACGCCAAGAAAGAGTTGATGGACTCGTTCCGGGCGCTGTCTATCTTCGTGCCCAATACCTTGCGGAAGGCGATGCGCGAAGGCGTAGCGGACACTATTCCGGCTTTCCTTGGCGAGGTGCCGTTCTTGTTCAGGAGCCGGCAGATTCCCGTTGATGTGACCTTCCTGCAGGTGAGCGAACCTGATGAAGAGGGGTATTGTTCGTTCGGCATCTCCGCCGACATCGCTTTCTCCGGCGCTGAGTGCTCGCGTACTATCATCGCGCAGGTGAATAAGTACATGCCCCGCACGTTCGGTGATCCGGTCATTCATATCAGTAAGATCACGGCCATGTGCCGCGGCGATATCCCTTTGGTGGAAGTGCCGACACCCGTGCCGAATGAGATAGAGACGAAGATCGGTAATTTTGTGGCATCTGAGATCCCCGACGGCGCAACGCTGCAGATAGGCGTGGGCGGTATCCCGAATGCAGTCATCAATGCGCTACGGAACCATCAGCATCTGGGTCTGCACACAGAGGCCATCACCGATGGTGTATTGCCGCTGATAGAGAGCGGGGTGATCGATAACAGTCTTAAGAAAGTACTGCCCGGTAAGTCCGTGGGAAGCTTGATTCTGGGCTCCAAACATTTGTATGAGTATGTCGATGGCAACCGTGATTTCGTTATCCGGGATGTGGCATGGACAAACGACCCGCAGATCATTCGCCAGAACCCCAAAGCGATGGCCATCAACTCGGCCGTAGAGGTGGACTTGACCGGTCAGATCTGCGCCGACTCCATCGGCGAGACCATCATCTCCGGCGTCGGCGGACAGCACGACTTTATGTACGGTGCAGCCTTGTCGGAAGGGGGTAAGTGCTTCATTGCGTTGCCGAGTATGACCAATAAAGGACAGTCGAAGATCGTGGCCAGACTCGCGCCCGGAGCAGGAGTGGTCACGACTCGTTTCCAAGCGCAGTATATAGCTACCGAACACGGCATCGTCTATCTGCGCAACCTGCCGCTGGCTGACCGCGCTAAAGCCCTCATCTCGATTGCCGATCCGTCGGTGCGCGAAGACCTCGAGCGCGCCGCAGTAGAAAGATTCGGTATCGGATTTTTGAGATTGAAATAAAAGAGGTGAAAACAAAAACTATCCATATGAAAAAGATTTTCTCGTTTATCTGCGTATGCACGATTGTATTGAGTGCGAACGCAACGATCATCACAGCGCCGCAAGCCGAAGCGCTTCCGCTGCCTGTTCTCCAACCCAAAGCCGCTAAGGCTCCGCAAGTACGTCAGGCGACACAAGATGCCACCACGTGGGAACCGATGGGTACTGGTAAAGTAACCGAACGGTTTGTTGGTTCGCTCTTCACAAGCACGCCGACGAAGACTTATAACGTGGGCGTCTATCATAAGACGAGCAATCCGGGGGAGTATCTGCTTTATGACCCCTACGCAACTTCCGAAACGGTGACGCCTGTGCATTGGATTATCCATGCTGAGAACCCGGAGTATGTCTATTTTACGCCGATCACAACGAGTTGGGAGGTTATAGCCGGTGATGTGGACTATGGTCGTTTCCTGATTCGTAACATGGGCGGTTTGTATTTGGAATACTATGAGCAGTACGGTTACACCGCAGAAGAAATATTCGAAGGCCTTGGTGCCGGCCTGCAGTATTGGGGCAAACGCTCGAAGAACGTTATTACGTTTGGTTCCGCTTCGTTACAAGCAGGTTTGTCTAATTATAACGGCGCAGAAACATGGTGGTCGGTGACGGAGAATTTTGTGATTGAACTGCCGGACACGGCTGCTCCTGTTATATCGAATGTGGAGGTTCAGTACGCAGGCAACGTCAGTGCAGTCATTGCCATCACGGCGGACGATGATGCCGATGAGGTAGATAGTCTGACATTCACGGTAATGAACGGCGAAGAGGCCATCCTGTCGAATGGTAAGACAACGAACGGTCGGTTGATGATCTCCGGTCTGACAGCCAACACGGCCTACAACCTGACCTTGCAGACCACCGACCGTGCCGGGCATGTGAGCGAGGTATATCCGTTCGCTCTAACCACCGAGGCAGAAGGTGATACAGACGCGCCGGTGATGGTTAGCGCGCAGATACATGAGCTGTCCGATAAATGGGTGACTATCCGCGTGAACGCTACGGATAACGTGACCGACTCGGCGCATATGGTCTTTGTCGTAACGGCGGCTGATCAGAGCGTGCAAGAGTTAGTGGTTACAACCGACAGCCTGATCACCATCGAAGGCTTGACGCCGAGCACCGCGTATTCATTCACGATCGCTGCCAAAGACCTTGCCGGTAATATCGGTAATGCACTGCCTATCCAGTTCACGACGCAGGACTTGATACCTATCGTGTTTACTATCAACAGTGCGGAAGCGCAATATTATGAGGAATATCATATCTTCGAAGGTAGGTATGATTTTTACTTCCGTTTCAATGATACCCAAGGCAATAATGTCTCCATCGATGTATATACCGCTGCGCTTAATGCCATCTCCGGCACCTATACTTCGGATGATTATATCAACCTCTCGGGCACGCAAGTGAAATACAACGGACGTATGATACGATGCTCTTCCGTTTCGCTGACTTTGGAGTTCGTCAGTCTCAACTACGAAACGATACAGGGTACGTACAATCTGTCCTTTGCGGTGATGGCAGAGGACGGCAATCAATACACCGGAACAGCGACCCTCGAAGTGCCGACCTATTACAGATCCAACGGTGTAGTCTATTATCTTGGGATGAATGGAGATTTGGGGTATGAGACGCTGAGTGTGGCACAAGCCATGGAGATCGGTCGGTCACTCGAAAAAGGAGCCTCGACTACCGAAACATATGTCATCACCGGTTATGTAGCCGCTATCGAATCCGAATACGACGAGACGTATCATAACCAGAACTACTGGATCAGCGACCAGCGAGGCGGGAACGTGAGCGAGGTGTTCTATATCTACCGCGGCAATAACGCTAATGCCGTGCAGGTGGGCAATATGGTGAGCATTGTGACGAAGATTTACCGCTATGCCGATCAGGTGATCGAGAACAAAGGCAATGACTGTCCGGTGATTATCTTGGATCATGCGACATCAGCCGTGCCCACGATTCTTGTGGGTAACTGCGGCGCGGAGGGTAATAACCTGACTTGCCAACTGAATATGAGCACCTGGGACTTGACGATTCAGGGTAGCGGTCGCATGATCGATAGCGCGCAGTACATTCCTTGGCAGTGGCAGAGCGTACGCAACAAGATCCTCACGATTCAGCTGCCGGAAGGTCTAAGTTCTATCGGTATGTCGGCCTTCGATTACTGCCAAAAGGTTACTTCTGTAACGATCCCGGAGGGCGTGACGAGTATCGGCAAGCGGGCTTTTCATTACTGTAAAGCCCTGACGACGATGAACATGCCGGAGAGTGTGGATAGTATCGGCTTGTATGCTTTTGTTGGCTGCGCGCTTACGGAGCCGCTTTACAACTCGCGCCTGTTCTGCTTCTTGCCGAAGGACTATAGCGGCAGTTATACTATTCCAGACGGAATAGTGATGGTAGTCAGCTATGCCTTTGAAGACCGTACAGGACTGACCTCGGTGGATATCCCGGCAAGTGTGTTGCGGTTGGGTTACTTCACGTTCTACGGTTGCACAGGCTTGCAGTCGATCACCTGCCGCGCCATCGATCCGCCGAGCTCTTATGGTGAGTCGTTCGTGGACGTTGATAAGTCGATTCCGTTGTACGTCCCGGAAGAGAGCATCAGCGATTATCAGACAGCTGACGAGTGGAAGGAGTTTACTAATATTCAACCCATCCCCGGCACGACAGCGATAGAGAGTACCTCGGTTGATACCGATTGTCGTTCCAAAATCCTCCGCAACGGCCAGCTATTTATCTTGCGTGGGGAGAAGGTTTATACCGTAACGGGGCAAGAGGTGAGGTAAGAATTCTAAACACGTTGATCATACGACAAACATACGGTAAACATAGGTTAAACATACGTTCAAAGTACGAGTGAGAATATGGCAAAGAGTTTTTATTTTTCGATACAAAGTTGACTTCCCGATGAAAAAATGTAAAAAAGAATGGCATACGCTTGCGTATGTCATTTTTTTTGAGTAATTTTGCACCGCAAAATTGTTGGCAATAAATAATAATACATATATGAAAAATTTAATTAATCGTGCCCTTGTGGCTAAGAAAGCAAAATTCTTTACTTTATTCTTGACATTGGTTGCCAGTGTAGGAACGGTATTTGCGCAGGCAAATCAGGCATGTATTGACTATCTGGATCTAAATCAGGCCAATTGCTATGTCAACAACTCCAATCCGCTCGACACTCGCACATTTAATGATTTTCGCTTGGTAAGTCCTGTGGATTCCGGTTCGGCCAGCATGGCCAGTCGCCACACCGTTCATTTGGATACTACGGAAACAGATCTTCGAACAGGCGGGATGGCAAAAACTGTTCCTACCGGAGCATTAGGATCCGTTCGTCTGGGAAACTGGGATTCTGGTAATCAAGCAGAACGTATAGAATATACATTTGTGGTTGATAGCACTCAACCTATCTTGTCGGTAAAGTACCTGCCTATCTTGGAGGCGCCGAGTCATGATGACTACGAAAACCCGCGCTTCAAAATAGATGTCCTTATCCACGGACAAAGCATCGGTGGGGACGGTCAGTTAGATATCAACGCTAACGATCTCTTCAGCGGTAGTTCGTTGACGCCGGAAGCTATTGCGGACGGATGGCACATCACGCCAGCTTCTACCGCCCAGACATCTGCGGATATCCTTTGGAAAGACTGGACAACGAAGGATGTCTTCTTTGATTCCTACTACCACGGGTATACGGTGACGGTACGTCTAATGACGTACGATTGCACATTCTCCGCTCACTGCGGATACGCTTACTTCACGCTCGGTTGCTCGGCGCGGCAGGAAGAGCAACCTTGCCTCATCGCTTCCGGTACATGCGGTGCGCAAGGAGACAACCTTACGTGGGAACTGGGGTGCGATAGTGTGTTGACCATCAGCGGAACAGGTGCAATGACAGATTGGAACACTATTACCGGCTCACCCTGGTATTCATATGAAGCATCTATAAAATCTGTTGTTATCGGTGATGGTGTTACAAGAATTGGAAAGTACGCTTTCTTCCGATACACCGGTTTGACATCGGTGACGGTTTCCAATAGCGTCACAAGTGTTGGATATGATGCTTTCTATGGTTGCAACGGTTTGACAACTCCTTTATATAATGCTCATCTTTTTATCTATTTACCAACTTCATTTGAGGGCGCATACTCTATTCCTGATGGAGTAGAATATATCATTGAAGATGCTTTCTATGGATGTAAAAGTTTGACAGCTGTTACTATTCCCAATAGCGTAACAAGCATTGAGAGGATGGCTTTCTCTGGTTGCAGCAGTTTGACCTCTTTGACTATTGGTAATAACGTTACAAACATAGGACAATCGGCATTTAATGGTTGTAGCAGTTTGACTGCTGTTACTATTCCCAATAGCGTTAAAAACATTGAGATGCAGGCTTTCTATGGTTGCAGCAGTTTGACCTCTGTGACTATTGGTAATAGCGTTACAAGCATAGGCTCTTCTGCTTTCTCCGGTTGCGCCGTTTTGACCTCTATTGATATTCCCAATAGTGTTACAAGCATTGGAGATAAAGCTTTTTATAATTGCACCGGTATGACCTCAGCGATAATAGGTAATGGTGTCACCAGTATTGGAGAAAGTGCTTTCGATGGATGCTCCGGTTTGACCTCTGTGACTATTGGTAATAGCGTTACAAGCATTGGAAAATATGCTTTCTATGGCTGTAAAGGCTTGACATCTGTGACGATTCCCGATAGCGTTACGAGTATTGGAATGCGTGCCTTCAATCAGGTTTTAAACATTGTCTATTATGGACTTGCAACCGGTTCTCCCTGGGGGGCAAGAAATATGAATGGATATGTTGATGGCTGGTTTGTATATCAAGATGCATCAAAAACAAAATTAATAGCTTGTTCATCTTATGTGACAGGAGAAGTGACCATACCCGGTAGTGTCACAAGCATTGGGAATTCTGCTTTTGAGTCTTGCGCGGGTATAACTTCTGTGATTATTCCTAACAGCGTTGACAGCATTGGACAATGGGCCTTCAATGGATGCCGAAATCTGACCGGAGTATATATTAATGACATTGCCGCATGGTGTACAATCAATTTTTTAGCTTATAACTCAAACCCGCTCTATTTCGCGCATAAATTGTACCTTAACGATGAACTTATCACGGATTTAGTCATCCCCAACGGTGTTACCAGCATAGGTAATTATGCTTTCTATGGTTACTCCGGTTTGACCTCGATTACTAATTATTCGACCATTCCGCAGCAGATTTCAGCAGACGTGTTTGGGAAGGTGAATAAATCTGATTGCATACTTTATGTTCCGGAAGAAAGTGTAGCGTCATATCGTACCGCTGATAATTGGCAAGATTTTGTGTATATTGCGCCTATCGGAGGAACACCAACACCTTCTGTTATACTCGATGGTTGCATTAATTACATTAACTTTGCAGATCCTAACGTAATCTGTACTTACGGAGAAAATCCTATGTACCGCTCCGGGGCATCTCCCTATGAATCTATTGGCTGTATCAACTATGGACCGAATGATGAATATAGTCGTCACACGATATGTCGCGACCTGTCTCAAACGGATCCTCGCACAGATAATATGCTGCATACGGTTCCGGAAGGAGCGGTTGCTTCCGTGCGGCTGGGCAACTGGAACTGTGGCGGCGAAGCTGAATCCATAACATATTTATTTGTACCGGATACAGATAATGATATTGTAATCATTAACTATGCTGTGGTTTTTGAGAATGAAGGTGATACACATACTTCTCAAGAGCGAACTTATTTCCAGATAGAAGTTCTGGATGCGAATGACCAGTTGATTGACGAGATATGCGGACATGTTCATGTTACTTCTGAAGATGCACAGGCAGCAGGTTGGCATACGGCAAACAGTGGACAAGTATTCTTCTGGAAAGATTGGACCAAGATGGGCGTTCATCTCGCGGCTTATCACGGACAAACGGTGAAGATCCGTTTCACTACATCCGATTGTGCTTTTGGCGGACATGCCGGATATGCATACTTCACCTTGGATTGTACTTCATCGAAGATACAAATGAACGAAGGTACAGGGTCTTCATGTACCACCCTTAAAGCTCCGGACGGTTTCTCGTACGCATGGTATAATGAAACAGATCCTACTACTATCATCAGTAACGAGCAAGCCATTTGCGTAGATCCGACCCAACAGACTTATATCTGCCGTGTAAGCCATATTGAGCAACCGGATTGTTACTTTGATATCAGTTCCGTTCAACTAGACCCGTGGGATCCGGAGCACCCGAATAATCCGGGCAATTACCGTTTGACACTCGAAGTGACAGACACGTTAACCGGCTACACAATCGGTTCCGGACTTTATGAACAAGGCGCAACGGCACACATCGAGGCTGTCGCCAAAGAAGGATACGAGTTCGTTAAGTGGTCGGACAATGACTCTACCGCCGTTCGCGATATCGTCATCTCACGCGACTGCACGTTGACCGCTGACTTTACAGCGCGGTACTACCGGGTACAATTCGTCAATTACAACGGCTTGCGTCTTCAGCTGTCATACAAAATGTACGGTGCCATTCCGTCATATGTAGGAGCAGTTCCTGTTCACCCTGCATCCGCCAACTACGAATACACCTTTGCCGGTTGGTATCCGGAGGTAGGACCTACCACGCGGGACACTATCTACACCGCTGTGTTTGACTCCATCTTCTTAGGCGATGAGGTAGTCGAAGTGTGGGACAACCAAGACATTACAGAGCTGCCAGTCGGCAAACGTACGCATCTTATTGTTTCTCCGTATGGCGAATTACATGTCTCCCAGCCCACGATTATCAAGAAGCTGACCATCCAGAAAGATACCGCTTGCGGTGAGGTATATAACATCGAACGTCTGAGTGCAGAAACGATCGTTATGGAACAAAGTTTTACTCCTAACGTTAGCGACATCTCTACCCGTTGGTTCGCGTTCGGTGTTCCGTTCGCCGTATCGATAGCCAACGGCATCAGCAAAGCCAACGCCTCCGCCTTCTATGGCAGCGATTATGTTATAGACGAATACGACGGCGTGCTCCGCGCAGATACGCAAGACGGTTGGAAACGTATGGCCGCTACAGAAACCCTCTATCCGGGCAAGCTCTATATGTTGTCCTCACGAGAGGCAAGCCAATGGTGTTTTAAAGCGGCAGACCCATCTCATGTTAACAACGACTACTGGGATGTGTCAGTTAAAGCTTTCCCGTCCGCTTTCGGCGACCACCATGCAGGCTGGAACGGCATCGCTAATCCGCTGACATACAAAGCGTACGCCTATTCCTCGGATATCCCGTTTGCTACCATCTATGACAATTACTACGGCGTATATCGGGTAGTGCATATGAACGACTATCTCTGGAAAACCGGTGATCCTTTCTTTGTTCAATCCGCGCGGTACGACACGGTCTTCTTTGCCGGTCGAGGCGCAGGTATTGTTAGTAACGATCCGTGGGGAGCAGGTGATCCGATAGGCGATGCTCCGCGCCGTAAGATGGCATTGGAAGACGAAGCTCCGACTATCATAGAACTGGCAAGTACTGACTACACAGACCAAGCGTTCCTCAATACCGTTGCGGATAGACAAAACAGCTATACCATCGGTATGGATCTGGAGAAACTGCAAGTCAGCAATCCCTCTGTACCGCAAGTTTGGATTGAAGCTTATGGCACACACTTGGCAGCACACGCCGTCTCCACCGAGTTGGAGGATGTCCCCTTGACGTTGGGCTTCTACGCACCACAAGAGGGCACCTACACGCTCAGCATTAGCAATCTGCCGAGCAATGTATCCGTTTGCCTAACGCAAAACGGTACAACCGTTTCTAACCTGACTTACCTTTCTTGCGAAGTCTCATTACAAGCAGGTAATAACTCCGGTTACGCATTGACCGTTTCCAAAACTCCGACCGGACTCGATGCTATCGATGCTACTCACCAAACCACTAAGATTCTCCGCAACGGCCAGCTATTTATCTTGCGTGGGGAGAAGGTTTATACCGTAACGGGGCAAGAGGTAAGATAACGGCTAAAAAGCGAAAAAATGTAAAAAAGAATGGCATACGCTTGCGTATGTCATTTTTTTTGAGTAATTTTGCACCGCAAAATTGTTGGCAATAAATAATAATACATATATGAAAACAAAATTCTTTACTCTAATTCTTGCATGTGTACTGGTGCTTGGTGTCAAGGCCCAAGAACCAGAGAATCCGGTTGAACCTCAGAGCGCCGTGCCTTCGCAGTGCGAAGATGTGCTACTTCAAGGATTTTATTGGGATTCTTATCGCGGACGTTCTTCCTATGGAAGTACGCATTGGACTACTTTGTACAAACAAGCCCAAGAAATCGGAAGATATTTCGATTTGGTATGGTTGCCGCCCAGCAGTTTGTCAGCAGATGGCACAGGATATCAACCTAAGCAATACTCCAATCAAAACTCAGCTTGGGGTACGCGTGCCGAGTTGGAGCAATTGATCTCTGCTTTCCATAGTGAGGGTACTAAAGTAATCGCAGATGTCGTGCTGAATCATATCGTAGGAGATTCGACGTGGTGTGATTATATGCCGCAAGATTTTGACCAATACGGTTTGTTCCAACCCGACGGGTCGTATATCACCAGCGGAGATGAGATAAACTGGTCTGAGACGATGGAATATGCCGGTGACTGCTGGGGCTACTCCCAAAACTCGCGTGCAGACGACGGAGAAAACTGGGATGCGGCACGTGACTGGGCGCATGATAATCCGGACGTGCAGGATATGTTCAAGGCCTATCTGAAATGGATGAAAAACGTGATGCATTACGACGGTTGGCGTTACGACAAGGGCGACGGTTATCACAATATGCACAAGTATAACTACAACCGGACTTCGACGCCGTATATCGCTTTTGAGGAGCGTTGGGCAGGAATCGATCAGATTAAGCAAGGTATCCAAGATGCACAAATGGACTTAATGGCTTTGGATTTCCAAACAAAATTTAGCGCAATCGATGCTATCGCAGGCTGGAACTATATCGGTCGCGGTGCAGGTTTGATAGGTACAGATGAGACGGGTAGCGATTACTGGAAACGTCACGCTGTGACTTTCGTGGATAATCACGATATGTTTATGCGCGAAAATAGTTCACTGGAGTTCGGCGGTCATGGAAATTCGCTCACCCCAGATCTGAAGTTCCGTTTACTGAACGCCAACGCCTTTATCTTATCCATGCCGGGTGTCCCGTGTGTCTTCTATCCGCACTGGAATAAGTACAAAGTGGAAATCGGCAAAATGATTGATGCACGGCATAGCGCCGGTATTCATTCGGAGAGTGAGGTAAGAGATGAACAATGGGATTATGATGGTTCGCGTAACACGGGTTACCAGGCGACGATTGTCGGCAAAAACGGATGGCTTGTTCTTCGCTTGGGAACGAAAGCAAACGGTCAGGGATTTGGAGAAGGCTGGCGGTTGATGGCGAGCGGCTACAGTACGTTCAATAACTACGGTAATCTGATTAACGAGAGTTACGAAATGTGGGTATATTGCACGGACACTGCGTCTTACTTCAATAATGACACTACCTACGCACCGGTGGTCGAGGATCAATTTACCATTTCGGTGAATGGTGATTCCAGACAAGGAACAGTAGCCGGCGGTGGTATGTACTACTATTACGATACATGTGTTATAGAGGCAATCCCGCACGAAGGTCTCCGCTTTGTACAATGGAACGACGGCAATACAGACAACCCGCGTATGCTATACGTAACAAAAGACTCGACTTTTACTGCAGAATTTGGAGAATGCCTCATTGCTTCCGGTACGTGTGGTGCGCAGGGAGATAACCTGACATGGGAACTGGGGTGTGATAGTGTGCTTACGATTAGCGGAAGTGGGGAGATGGCAGATTGGAATCCCTCCGCGTATCCGTGGAATGAGTATATATATGCGATTAAGTCTGTAATAATCGGTGATAGCGTAACACATATTGGTAGGAATGCTTTCTATGAATTCGCTGCTTTGACATCGGTAAATCTGCCCGAAAGCGTTGCCAGCATTGGAGAAGGAGCATTTGAAGGCTGTACCAGTTTGCCGGTTGTTGATAATCTTCGCTATGTGGGTACCTATTTGGTGGAGGCAGCAGATAAGACATTGAGCACTTACACTATTCGCGAAGGCACTAAATGGATAGGCTCGCGTGCTTTCTCCAACTGCGCGATGACCTCCATTAGTATCCCGAACAGCGTTACAGAGATACAGGGCGCGGCGTTTTATAGATGCAGCAGTTTGAGGTCTATTGAACTTCCGAGTGGCCTTACCAGAATTGCCCATCAAACGTTCTTACTCTGCGACTCGTTACAATCGGTTATTATTCCTGATGGCGTGACAGAGATTGATTATGAGGCGTTTGAAGACTGTAGATCTTTGGAATCGATCGAAATACCGAATAATGTGACCCATATATGGTATGGTGCCTTTGCCGGATGCAGAAGTTTGACATCTGTTACGATTCCAAGCAGTGTTCTGGAATTCAGCTATAATCCAAGGCACAAAGATGCAGCCAGTTCTTTTGCGGGTTGCACCGGGTTAACCGCTATTAATGTCTCGCCGTACAATCCGAATTATTGTTCGATAGACGGTGTTGTATTTACTAAAGACGTACAAAAACTGATTCAATATCCGGGTGGCAAACAAGGCGCATACACCATCCCTGACGGCGTTCGGGTTATTGATGAATGGTCGTTTAATGAATGCTTCGGTTTGACATCTGTGACGATACCCAATACCGTTAGAACGATGAAGGATTTTGCGTTCTCCTATTGCTACGCTTTGAGTTCAGTGACAATTCCGAGTAGCATAGATACCTTAGGATACGGAGTTTTTGAAGGCTGTTCCGGTTTGACCTCCATTACGTGTGAGGCAGTGGAGCTTCCTTCGATGGACGGTCATGTCTTTGATGGTGTTGACAAATCTATTCCGCTCTATGTTCCGGCAGAATCGATCGAATACTATCGCGCTGCTAATCAATGGAAGAACTTTACCAATATCCTTCCGATTCCAAGTGTGCAGTACACGATTTCCGTGGCTGTCAACGATTCCAATTATGGTACTGCTTACGGCTCGGGAACCTTCGCAGAAGACTCAACTGTTCTCATTTGGGCAACGCCTAATTACGGCTATCATTTTGTTCGCTGGTCGGACGGAAGTAGGACTAATCCTCGCCGAATTGAGGTTACACAGGACTCTACGTTTATTGCCAATTTCGCGGTGGATAGAATAGGTTATTGCGGCGACAGTCTGGCACTTATATGGGAATACGACGCAACAGCCAAAGCGCTTACCATCAGCGGAAACGGAGCACTGAACAGCAACTATACCTTCGGTGCAGAAGCACCCACAGCCGTGGAGAATCTGATTATTGCCGAAGGAGTAACAGCGATCGGTCAGAACGCGTTTGCCAACTACGCAACGATCAAACATATCAGCGTTCCGACAACGGTGGCAAGAATACACAGCCAAGCTTTCTACGACTGCGTGGGACTGGAGGAGATTTATTCCTACCGCGAAACACCATGCGTTGCGTATAGTAATACGTTTGACGGCATTGATAAGTTCAGTTGTACACTTCATGTGCTGTCGGCTTCGGTGAGCAAGTACCAAATAGCAACAGGATGGCGTGATTTCCCCAATATACAAACGATCGATGCGCAAACGGTAACGGAAGTCATTGAGGAAGTCGAAACGGTTCCGGCAGACAATAATGTAACGATCACATGGCCTGTTACCGAAGGCGCTGATACGTACACAATTCTGGTATCCAAAGACGGTGTGGTGATATGCAGGCTGATCTTCGATGCAAACGGACAATTACTGGGAATTGCCTTTGCACCGGGCAGACGCGGTGGTGCTCAAGCACCTGCTGCGGTGAAGACCGAAAACGGTGGTCTCCGCTTTACGATCACCGGATTGGAAAGTGGTACGGATTATCAAGTAACCGTCATCGCTAAAGACGAGAACGAAGAGGTGGTAGAAGAGTACGTATCCGACTTCACGACTTCCGGCGCAGAGGAGGATACTCCGACAGGACTCGATACTATCGGCGATACCAACCAAGCCACTAAACTCCTTCGCAACGGTCAGATCTTCATCCTTCGTGGGGAGAAGGTTTATACCTTGCAAGGTCAAGAAGTAAGATAAAAAATAGATGCGTCATGCGGATGTTCTGATAGGATGTATGCTCATGCTCACGTCGTGGGTGATGGCGGAAGAGACGCCGTCTCTTCGGTTGTGTGCGAACGGGGATACGACCTATTACAGTGCTTTTGCGGACGCATTGAAGATTGCAAACAGAGCTCCGGAGGCGCAGATGACCTTGTTAGACGATGTGACCTTCGAGGGCGCGGCGAGGGCGCAGTCTATCCAGACGAACCTGACCATCGACTTGAACGGTTACGCCTTAGGCGACACCTTATGTGAGACCCCGAACACGACCAAGCTCCTCTCGCTGGGCGTCGATACGCTGACGCTCCATCTGACCTCTTCCCGTCCAGGCGGGCGGTTATGGGTGACGCGGGCGGTGAACAGTCGTATATACCCCGTTTCCGTGAGCAAAGGACATCTGATCATGGACTCGCTGACGATAGAGGCGGTGAACAATGCCGACTCGACAATGCGCAATGCGGCCGCCACCGGCGTGAGTGTCGGTTCGCGCGGAACGCTGCAGATAAGGGACTGTCAAGTATCGGTGACGAGTAGCGGAGCGGGAACGGGTATCGGTGCGAGTGGTGATAAGAACGCGGTGTCGCAGGCGACGATAGAGCGCTGCCGTGTGACGGTTAACGCGCATAGGAACACCTACGGCATCACCGCCTACAGCCGCGTCTCGATAGCGGACTGCGAGGTGAACGTGCGTATCGACAGCACGACGGCCTACGGCATCAGCATCAACCATTCGGACACGTCTCTGCACCTCACGGATCAGGCGCAGGTTGTCCGTACGCATATCGATGTGACCGCCAAGCAGAGTGCCCGCGGACTGACGAGCCGTTGCCCGCTCACGATGACGGACGATACGATTCGGGTGGCTGCTACGTTCAAGGATGCCTACGCCTACCATTCCTACCATGCCGACGCGCCCTGCGTAGCGCAACGCTGTCTCTTCGATGCCGATGCGCGACATATCACTGCTTACGGCGCGTATGTGCAGATAGGCTCGATGACGGCGGAGGATTGTGTTTTTCGCAGCGAGTGTCATATGGATGAGGCCGACACGCTACTCAATGCGAATGCGCGCGGTGTGACAGTCAGCAATAATATGTCTGCGAGCCTGCGTCGGTGTACCATCCGCGCTATTGGTCAATCGGATTATTCGCAATCGGTGATCGCCCTCACGGGTACTGCGACGTCCCGCCTGACGGCGCGCGACTGCGATCTGGAGGCGCAAGGCAGTGTGCGTGTGTACGGCGTCAACTGCTATGACAACGCGGATATCGAAAGTTGTCACATCCGCGTGAATGCACAGAAATCCGCTTATGCGTTCTATACCAACGGCTCGATCCATCTGATCTCCGATACGTTAACTGCCGTTGCCGCCGAAGAGTCTGCCTATGCGTTCTATGTAGCTAGAGAGGTGGACAGCGTGCGTCTGGATGACTGTATGCTCAAAGCGGAGGCACCGGAGAAAGCATATGTGGTGAATAAGAACGCGAAGATGGAAGGTAAGATGTGGTTCTACAACGGCTACTACTCGCTCAGCGAGAACCTTCCGATGTATATACCACCCGCCTACGGACTCTATCATCTCCCTTCGGGGGCAGAGGCGGCAGCCGGGTATGCATATGTCATTCGGCCGATCAGTAACCCGGGCGTGGAGGTGGCGAGAGTGTATAACACCACCACCGGCGCACTCCAACAATCGTTTACCAGTGTGGCTGAGGCGCTGCGCTTCGTGCAGTTTGAGGTGACGCCCTCGACTATCGTCGTCGTGGCTAACTGCCAGTTGACCGCTGACGCCGACGGTAGCACGTTCTATGTGGGCGAAGACATGAGTCTGGTGGTGGGATGCGAAGAAAGCCAGAAGAAAGCGATCGGTACGCCTGCCAGACGCCTTACCGAATCCGGTAACAAGCGGATAGAGTTCGCGCGATTGGAGGTGATGGACAATGTGCGGCTCGTCGTGGAACCGTGGGGAACGGTCGAAGTGAGTGCCGCCCAACAGAAAGAGGAGAGCGTGTTAGGAACGGTCGGTGGAGCCTACGGACGCATTCATATGGCACCGACGGCCTCCATCGAACTGGATGCCGGCAGTGAACTGTTCGGATGGGGGTATATAACGGGGCAGGGTACCATCACTGCCAAGCGCGGGGCTATCGTGCATGAGTTTGTACAGTTCGGCGATTGGAAAGGCGGACAGGTTACGCAGCCGATGATCAATAACCCCCAACGTGTCTTCCCCATCACGCATTTCTTCTACCAGAATATCGAGTGTCCGATCGTTTATCACGCTGGAAGTCAGGCGCTCGGTTCGGCCGTGATTGCGGCGGGTGGTTTTATAGGTACGCACGATGAAGTACGCATCGTGGACAGTCATAATGCCCTGTTCGTCATCCCCTCTAATGCGGACGATGAGACCATCCTGCGCAAGGAGTACGATGCCGCGCATGACCGTGTGAACTGGACGATCAGCGGCGATATAAGCCTCGAAGAGCTCAGTGTGCCGGTGGATAACTCGATTTTGAGTAACTACAGTCTGCTATCTACCCGCTATGTGCTGCCGATAGGCTCCAATAACACCATCCGCGTAGCGTCCGGTCAGTTGTCTTTCCCGCACGATATCGTTTTTCTGCCGGGTTCGGTTCTGGAGGTAGCGCCCGAGGCACAACTGCATATTCCGCTCAACACTCGGCTCTACCTGTACGACGAGGCAGAGTGGGGTTCGTATAACAACCGCCGCTATGCGACGGTGACGTATTCGCCGAGTTGGAAGACCTGTCCGCGGGATACGGTCTTGGTATCCGCTCGACTGCATGTGGGCGGGACGGTGCAGGTCGAAGGGGCACTCTACACGACCGCGAGCGGAGCGGAGATAACTGGCGAGGACAGCACGGCTCAAGTGGTCTTCGTTCACGGCGCTGCTTCCAACGATGTGATTAACCAACTGACCGGTGTCTTTGAGAGTCGTCACTACACGGCGCAGCCGGTGACGTCCGCTGCTTTGCGGAACGATGACGGTTCGTTGCGGCAGACCATCGATGCCGAGATCGGGGAGGCGTTTATTCATAAGAACGGCTTCTGGCGGTCGATCAACGATCCCGATACGATGCTGACTGACTTGAACACCACGAGCCTTTCTGAGCGCCATTTGCGTGGGCGGGTCATCATCCGTCATAACACCCCGTATATCCTTCTTCCGGACGGCCGGATGTACACTATTTTAGGGGTTCCCGCGAAAAAAGAAGACTAATTTCCGTCAAAAACTTGCATATATGCTTTTTTTTTCGTACCTTTGCAGCCGTTTTTAACGGCTAGCAAATAGAAAGGTATGAAAAAAGGACTTATTATAGGTATATGCGGAGCGCTGCTGAGCATGGGTGCGCTGCGTGCGGAGCGGGTGATGGTGATAGCTGACCCGCATGTGTTGGCGCCGGAGTTGATGCCGGAGGGTGAGGCGCTGGATGCCATGATGGCGAAACAGCGTAAGATGATCGATCTGAGCCCGGCGGCCTTTGAGGCATTGATGGACACGGCTGCGGCTTATCAGCCGGACTTGTTGTTGATCCCGGGTGATATCACCAAAGACGGTGAACCGGAGAGCCATGCATGGGTGAAGGCACATCTGCAGACCTTAGGCATCCCGACGCTTCTTATTCCCGGAAACCATGATCTGAGTGCAGACGTCACCGATGCGGCGTTTGATGCATTATATGCGGACTTTATGGGTGCGATCCGTGACACGGAGTCGCATAGTTATGTAGCCGAACCCTTCCCCGGGGTGACCATACTGGCTATCGACGGCGTACGCGGTAATGCCGGTACGGGTGAGTTATCGGAGAACACGCTCAACTGGTTGTTAGCGCAAGCGGATGAGGCAGTGGCGCAGGGTAAGCTCGTGATCGGTATGTGTCACTGGCAGTTGATGGATCATTTTGACCAGCAGTCGAATATCGTTTCTGCTTGTCAACTCAAAGGAGCAGAGACGATTGCCCAACTGCTCGCGCAGCATAAGGTACATGTGGTGCTGACCGGTCATATGCATGTGGGCAGTGTGAGCACGGCGTTCTATAACCCGACTTCGGGTACGGAGCTTGATAGCCTCGTGGAGATCAGTTCGGGTTCGCCTATCACCTTCCCCTGCCCGTACCGTTGGTTGGAGATCGCGCAAGACCGTCAGACCATCAGCCTGCAGACCGATTACCTCATGGCGCTCGATACGATCGAGGACTTGTACAGTTACAGCCGCGCATGGATGGCGGAGCACACGCTGAGCATCATCCCGAGTATGTCTGCTCGCGCTTGGAGTAAGGTGGAGACGCTCGCGCCCGCCAGCATCATGAGTATGCTCGACGGCATCCCTTCGACCGATGAAGGTCGTACGGAACTGTTCATGCGGCATATGGGTACGGACGTAGCGAACCTCTATCTGCTGCACTCGGAGGGTAATGAACCCATGCAACCGGAGAAACAGGAGGTACTCGATTCGCTGCAAGCCCACATGATGGCGTTGCTGCAGGAGGTATTGGACAGCAGCAGTCTCAATCCGATCACGCGTCCTATCATTGAGGAGGCGGTGATGACCCTCTCTTTCCAAATGGTACAACCGGTCATCGAGTCCATCACCGAAGATCAGACCACCGGCACGAACCCTGCTTATACGAACGTGACCGATGATCTCGAAGGCGTTTTGAGGGTTCATACCCCGAGCGAACAGGGTATCCTGACTATCGAAGAGATGGAAGACGGTCAAGCGTACGACCTACTCGGCCGACCCGTTCAGAATGCACAACGCGGACAGGTCATCATCTATAACAAACGCAAATATATCGAACAATAAAACACAATCATATGGAATTTAAGTATGCACCGATGTTTCAGCTCGGCAAGGACGAGACTGAGTATTATCTGCTGACGAAGGACTATGTGTCGGTCAGCGAGTTTGAAGGACACGAGATTCTGAAAGTGCAACCGGAAGCGCTGACGCTGATGGCACAACAGGCTTTCCACGACGTGAGCTTCATGCTGCGTCGCTCGCATAACGAGCAGGTGGCGAAGATATTGCGTGACCCGGAGGCTTCGGCAAACGATAAGTATGTAGCACTGACCTTCCTGCGCAATGCGGAGGTGGCTTGCAAGGGTCAACTGCCGCTCTGTCAGGATACGGGTACGGCGATTATCCACGGCGAGAAAGGTCAGGAAGTGTGGACAGGTTTCTGCGACGAAGAGGCACTGAGTAAGGGCGTGTTCAACACCTATACCGAGTGCAACCTGCGTTACAGCCAGAACGCACCGCTTAATATGTACGACGAGGTGAACACCAAGTGTAATCTGCCGGCGCAGATCGACCTCGAGGCGACCGAAGGTGCAGAGTACCGTTTCCTCTGCGTGACCAAGGGTGGCGGTTCGGCCAATAAGACCTATCTCTATCAAGAGACCAAGGCACGTATCCAGAACCCGGGTACGCTCATTCCGTTCCTCGTAGAGAAGATGAAGAGCCTCGGTACAGCTGCTTGCCCGCCGTACCACATCGCGATCGTCATCGGCGGTACGTCTGCAGAAAAGAACCTGCTGACCGTTAAGTTAGCGAGCACGCATTACTATGACAGCCTGCCTACTTCGGGTGACGAGACCGGCCGTGCTTTCCGTGATATAGAGCTGGAGAAACAACTGTTGCAAGAGGCGTATAAGATCGGTCTCGGTGCACAGTTCGGCGGTAAGTACATGGCGCATGACGTACGCGTCGTTCGTCTGCCGCGTCATGGTGCTTCCTGTCCGATTGGTCTGGGCGTGAGCTGTTCGGCGGATCGTAACATCAAGTGCAAGATCAACAAAGACGGTATATGGATCGAGAAACTCGATAACAACCCTGCTTCGTTGATTCCGGAAGAGTTGCGTCAAGCCGGTGAAGGCGATGCCGTACGTATCGACCTCAACCAACCGATGGCAGACGTCTGCAAGATCTTGACCAAATATCCTATTGGCACTCGCTTGAGTCTGAACGGCACGATCATCGTAGGCCGTGACATCGCCCATGCGAAGATCAAAGCGCGTCTGGATGCAGGCGAACCAATGCCGGAGTACCTCAAGAACCATCCAATCTACTATGCCGGTCCGGCAAAGACCCCGGCAGGCATGGCGTGCGGTTCGATGGGGCCGACGACCGCCGGTCGTATGGATCCGTACGTAGATGAGTTCCAGGATCATGGCGGTTCGATGATCATGCTCGCGAAAGGTAACCGCTCGATTGACGTGACCAACGCTTGCCAGAAACACGGTGGCTTCTACTTAGGCTCTATCGGCGGTCCTGCAGCTATCTTGGCGCAGAACAACATCAAGTCCATCGAGTGCGTGGAGTACCCTGAACTCGGCATGGAGGCTATCTGGAAGATCGAAGTGGAGAACTTCCCGGCATTCATCCTCGTGGACGACAAAGGCAATGATTTCTTTAAACAACTCAAACCCTGCGCGGGTTGCACGATTCTCTAATGGCGAATAAAAGACATAAATATCGTTTGGCGATGCTGGACGACCTGACGCTGCGCGAGGTGTTTCACTTCCGCGTCAGTCTGTTGGGGGCTATCAGCATCATCACCATCTCGATCCTTTCGCTCATCGTGTTGCTCTCCGTGCTGATCGTCTATACGCCACTGCGTAATGTGCTGCCGGGTTATAGCGCGAGTCTGCGTCAACAGCTCGTACAGGAGTCGGCGCGTGTCGATTCGCTGCAGACCAGTCTGGCGGTACAACGGCAGTACCTGGACGTGATCAAACAACTGACGGCCGGCGATATAGAGACGGATAGCGTGCAGAGTCTGGACAGCCTCCAGCGCGTGGAGCGTGCGGCGCTCGTGGCGCAACCCAACGAAGCGACCGAGGCTTTCAAAGCGCAGTACGAGCAGAAAGAGCGTGACCGGTTGCTGCTATTCGATAACAGCGCCACACGCACCGTTCGCCAGCTCCAACGCCCCGTGCGAGGTGTCATCATCCAACCTGCTCGACCGGACTTGCGTCTCTACGGCACGACGGTACGGGTAGGGAAGAACGAGAACGTGCTGGCCGTGATGCGCGGTACGCTCGTGAGCGTCGAACGCATGGCAGATAACACCTTCACGCTCGCGTTGCAGCACGGCAGTTACATGACTATTTATCGTCATGTGCCGACGGCACTCAAACAACAGGGTACGGCCGTTGAGCGCGGAGAGTCGCTTGGTGTGATGGACGGCGAACACGATATCATTATTGAGTTATGGGATGACGGTAAGTTCGTTAACCCCGAAGAGGTAATTGTATGGTGAAACAACTCTGTATATTGGGTTCGACGGGAAGTATCGGCACGCAGACACTGGATGTCGTGCGCGCTTACCCTGAGCGGTACGGCGTGTACGCTATCTGTGCGCATCGGAGTATCGATAAGCTCATTGAGCAGGCACGCGAGTTCAAGCCCGAAGTGGTATGCATAGCGGACGAATCGCTCTACGAGCCTTTGCGCGAGGCACTCCAAGACCTCGAGTGTAAGGTATGGGTTGGTGCGCAAGCGATCGCGGAGGTGGTCACGATGCCGAGTATTGATATCGTGGTGGCAGCCATGGTTGGTTACGCAGGTCTGCGGCCGACTATTGAGGCTATCAAAGCCGGTAAGACGATTGCTCTCGCCAACAAAGAGACGCTCGTTGTGGCCGGTGAGATCATCTGCGACCTGGCCGTTCAGCACCATACACCGATCCTGCCTGTGGATAGCGAACACAGCGCGATCTTCCAGTCCCTCGTGGGCGAAGACCGCAGTGAGATAGAGAAGATCCTGTTGACCGCGAGCGGTGGACCGTTCAGAACGTATAGCCTCGAGCAGATGAAGACCGTCACGGCGGCCGATGCACTCAAACACCCGAACTGGGAGATGGGTGCGAAGATCACCATCGACTCGGCGTCGATGATGAACAAGGGCTTTGAGGTCATCGAGGCGAAGTGGTTGTTTGGTGTGCCGGTGGAGAAGATACAAGTGCTCGTTCACCCGCAGTCGATCGTGCATTCGGCGGTACAATTCACCGACGGCGCTATCAAAGCCCAACTCGGTGCACCGGACATGCGGCTGCCGATACAATACGCCCTCTCATTCCCCGAACGATTAGCCAGTGATTTCCCGCGGGCAGACTTGTTCGCACTCAAAGACCTGACGTTCGAGCAACCGGACTTAGCACGCTTCCCGAACTTAGGGTTGGCTTACGAAGCGATGCGTCGAGGAGGAAATATACCGTGTGTGCTGAACGCTGCCAATGAAGTGGCTAATCTTGCTTTCAGGGAGGGACGTTGCGGGTTCCTGCAGATGAGTGAGGTGATCAGCGAGACGATGGCGAAGGCGGCCTTTATTGCCAAACCGAGTTACGAAGATTATGTTCAGACCGATAAAGAAGCTAGAAAAATAGCAGAAAGTTTATTATGATACAAGCAATACAATTGATTTTAGCCCTGTCTTTTCTGGTGTTGATACACGAGTTGGGACATTTTACATTTGCGAAGATTTTTAAGGTACGCGTAGAGAAATTCTACTTATTCTTTAACCCCAGGCGCAGTCTGATTCGTTTTAAGAAGTTTGACGGCAAATGGCATGTGAAGGTCTTTGCCGCCAATGAGGACGAGGAATGGGAGAAGCATCCGGAGAACACAGAGTGGGGTATCGGATGGCTGCCTTTCGGTGGTTACTGTGCGATAGCCGGTATGGTGGATGAGACCCATTCAACCGAAGACTTGGCAGCAGAACCGCAGGAGTGGGAGTTCCGTTCCAAACCCGCATGGCAACGACTGCTCATTATCTTAGGTGGTATATTGGTCAATTTCATCGGTGCACTCGTCATCTTCACGATGCTCCTCTGGCATTGGGGACAGGACACATTGCCACTGCGCAATGTGACGACAGGACTTTATTACTCCCAGATCATGCTCGACGAGGGGTTTGAGCAACAAGACCGCATCCTCACTATTGACGGTCAGGAACCCGAGACTCTCTCGGAGGTCGTACAATCCATCATCATCGAAGGAAAACAGGAGGTCGTTGTGCTACGCGGTGCGGATACCGTGGCACTGACGATGAGCGAAGACCTCGGTACGCGTTATCTGGCGCAGCAGAACGCCTTCGACAAAGCCGAACGTGAGAAAGCCCGGGCGGATAAGAACTATCAGAAACGGCATTTCACACTCATCGCGGAGTGGATTCCGTGTGTAGTGGATTCTGTCTTCCCCGATAATGCGGCGGCTTATGCCGGTATCGAGAAAGGCGATAGTATCGTGGCAGTTGCCGGTGTTGCGACACCATGTAACATCCTCATGACCGAAGAGTTACAGCGGCATGCCTGCGATTCTGTGACCGTCGATTATTACCGTAACGGCGAGCTCCAACAAGCACGTATGTTCATTGGTGACCAAGGCAAGATGGGTGTGGCGATGAAGTGGAATATTTTTGAGTTTGAGCACACCGATTATTCCTTCTGGCAGGCCATTCCGGCAGGCATTCAATACGGATGGGACATTCTGTCGATGTACGTGAAGCAGTTCCGACTCGTGTTCTCCAAAGAAGGTGCGCAGTCGGTCGGCGGCTTCGGTGCCATCGGTTCGATGTTCCCCGCTTTCTGGAGTTGGTACGCTTTCTGGCACATGACCGCTTTCCTCAGTATCATTCTGGCGTTCATGAATTTCCTGCCCATCCCGGCGCTCGACGGCGGATACATCCTCTTCCTGCTGGTGGAGATGATCACGCGCCGCAAACCCAGCGATAAGTTCCTCGAGATAGCCAACAATATAGGATTTTGGTTGCTGATAGCGCTACTTGTTTTTGCGAACGGAAACGATATTTTGAGATATTTCTTCTAATGGATAAGGACTTTTTTGTACATGAGTCGTCTTATGTGGACGAAGGTTGCACGATAGGTAAGGGCACGAAGATCTGGCATTTCAGTCATGTCATGTCCGGCTGTACCATCGGCGAGAACTGTAACATCGGTCAGAACGTGGTGATCTCACCCGATGTGGTGTTGGGACGTAATTGTAAGATCCAGAACAACGTCTCTGTCTATACCGGCGTGATCTGTGAGGATGATGTATTCCTGGGGCCTTCGATGGTGTTCACCAATGTCATCAACCCCCGCGCGGCGGTCAGTCGCAAAGATGAGTACCGCAAGACGATCCTGCACCGCGGTGTGTCGGTGGGAGCGAACGCTACTATCGTCTGCGGGCATGAGTTAGGCGAGTACTGCCTGATAGGCGCAGGATCGGTGGTGACCAAAGATGTACCGGCGTACGCTCTGATGGTCGGTAACCCCGCCCGTCAGATAGGATGGGTCAACGCACATGGCGACAAATGTGCAAGTTTAGAGGAGGCAAAAAAATGATACAGAGAGTACAAACATTGTATTTATTGGCCGTTGTGGCCTTGGGTATCGCCCTGATCTGGCTGCCGGTGGTACAACTCGTGACGCCGGAAGGAACGGAGCTGCAAGTGTATGAACTGAGTGCGCTCGGCGGTGCACCGCTGCAAGGTTTATGGGGATTGTTGCTGACAACGATCCTGATTCCGGTATTGGCGCTGATCGACATCTTCTTGTACAACAAACGCCTGGTGCAAGCGCGGCTTAATATCTTCACCGTCATGCTCTGCCTCGGTTACTACGGCGTGCTGGCGATCTATATATGGCTCGCGAAGATGAGTTTGGGTGTCGAGTGGCATATCCTGCCCTGGGCTTCGTTTCCCCTCGTTTGTTTGGTATTAACCATGATGGCCACGCGCCGTATCCTCAAAGATGAGGCACTCGTGCGGGCTGCCGATAGAATTCGATAAGTATGAACCTGCTGTATATTTTACTCCAAGTGGCTGCTCCCACGGCGGAACAGATCCAACAACGGCGGGACTCCATCCGTGCCGGTGCGCGGATGATGATTGAGACCGCGAAGAATGACCCGCACACGTTCTGGCAAGAAGTTGGCGAGTCGATGCTGCAGTTTGGAATCAAGGTCTTGGCAGCTCTCTTGCTCTTCGTCATAGGAATGTTACTCATCCGGTGGGTGAAGAATATTCTTAAGCGCGTGTTTGACAAGCGTGGGACGGAACCGACTATCGCTTCGTTTGTCACCTCGTTTGTCTCCATCTCCATGACTGTCCTGCTGGTTGTCATAACCGTTAGTACTTTAGGCGTGAATACCACTTCGCTGGCTGCTCTCTTGGCTGCCGGAGGTATGGCCATCGGTATGGCACTCTCGGGAACCGTCCAGAACTTCTCAGGAGGTATTATGCTGTTGGCGTTCAAACCCTTCAAAGCCGGTGATTTCATTGAAGCACAAGGCACTTCGGGAAAGGTAATTGAGGTGAATATCACGGCGACGAAGATATTGACGGTAGATAACCGCGTGGTGATTCTACCGAATGGCGCACTCTCCAACGGCGTGATCAATAACTTCAATGGTCGTCCGCTGAGGCGTGTAGAGTGGAATGTGAGCGTCTCGTATGGCGTAGATGCCGCGAAATGCAAGGAGGCAATCTTCGCAATCATCAATTCTGAACCACGGATTCTGCAGGCAGATACAGATATGAAGCAACTCTACGAGGAGCTGAACATATCCGCTTACCAGCTCTCGACCGTCAATTACCGGATGGACTCCATCCCTGCGCCGTTTGTGGCACTCAAATCGCTCAATGAGAACGATATCACGTTCGTCGTGCGTGCGTGGGTACGCGCTGCCGATTATTGGGACGTGTTCTTCGGTCTGCAGGAACGTTTCTACACTGAACTGCCGCCACAAGGCTTCACCTTCGCTTATCCGCATGTGGACGTGACGATGCTCAAAGACTGATGGAGGTTCTTCTGGGAAAAACATTAACTGAACTGCAAGAGGTCGCGCTAAGCGTCGGATTGCAGCGATTTGCCGGTAAACAACTGGCGGAGTGGCTCTATATCCGTCGTGTGACGTCCTTTGACGAGATGACTAACATCTCCCTCAAGGGACGCGAGGCACTCAAAGCCCAATACACCATCGGTCGCCATGCCCCGGTACGCGAGGCCGTTAGTGTGGACGGTACGCGTAAGTACCTCTTTGCCGTAGGCAATCAGTTTATCGAGTCCGTCTATATCCCCGAAGAAGACCGCGCGACACTCTGCGTGTCCACCCAGATGGGCTGTAAGATGGGGTGTAAGTTCTGCATGACCGGTACGCTCGGTTTTCATGGTCACCTCTCTCCGGCTGAGATCCTCAATCAGATTTTTTACTTTGATGATTTGACTAATGTGGTTTATATGGGCGAAGGTGAACCGATGGATAATATCGATAATGTCCTGCGTTCCTTGGAGATCATGACCGCACCGTACGGCTGCGCGTGGTCACCCAAGCGCATCACCGTCTCGACGGTAGGCGTTCCTGCCGTGAAGCGGTTCTTGGACGAGAGTGAGTGTCATCTCGCCATCTCCATGCACGATCCTTTCCCGGCAGAGCGCGCAACCATCATGCCTGCGGAGAAAATGCTATCTATCACCGAGGTAGTCTCCCTCCTCAAACAGTACGACTGGAGCCATCAGCGTCGCGTGAGCTTTGAGTATATCTGCTGGCATGGACAGAACGATTCTATCCGTCATGCCAAAGAGTTGATCCGTTTGCTCAAAGGGCTCAACTGCCGCATCAACCTCATCCGCTTCCATGCCGGGGTGGAGGATATAAAAAACGAATGCCGTTTTCCGGCGTCCGATGAGAAACAAATGGAGTGGTTCCGAG
Source organism: uncultured Bacteroidales bacterium (assembly GCA_946187555.1). Taxonomy (GTDB): domain Bacteria; phylum Bacteroidota; class Bacteroidia; order Bacteroidales; family Paludibacteraceae; genus Colicola. The sequence continues at coordinate 373 of CAMHQP010000013.1, read as the reverse complement.
ACTATCTCACGCAGAACGGTTTGACTACCACGATCCGTCGTTCCCGCGGCGAAGATATCCTTGCTGCCTGCGGAATGCTCGTTAATTCGCTAACCACTAACCACTAATCCTTACAACATTTTGCTGAGTTGCTCGTAGTACTTAGGTGAAACGGGCACTTGTTTGCCGTTATTTACATCCAACTCCGCCTGTATAAATCCTTCCTTATCTCTGCGCAGTACAGTGACGTGACGCGGATTAACGAAATAAGAGCGTTGGCAACGGATAATGCCATGCTTTGCCATCAGATCTTCGATACCCTTCATCGACTGACGTAACGAATACTCTTTCTGCTTCTCGCCTTCCATATAATGAATGGAGACGTAGTTCTCTT